>NZ_JBFUKU010000009.1:0-57841 GCF_056400685.1 Pseudomonas sp. P5_A12
GACGCTCCGCCTTCGCGAGCAGGCTCGCTCCCACAGGGGATCTCATTCTGGCTGAGGGACCTGGAACCGCTGCTGCAACGTTGGCTCTCGCCGAATCATCCGCTTCATCTTCCATTCAAACGCCAGCGTCAAACTCACCGCCGCGCACGCCAGCCCCAGTGCCAACCCCCACCAGACGCCCGTCGCCCCCCAGTGCATATGAAAGGCCATCCACCACGCGGCCGGTGCGCCAATCAGCCAATAGCAACCCAGACCGACCAGGAACGTGGTCTTGGCATCCTTGAGCCCGCGTATGCAGCCCATGGCGATGGTTTGCGTGCCGTCGAACAGCTCGAACCAGGCCGCCACCGTCAACAGGCTCACGGCCAGTTCAATGACAGGACGGAACGCCGGGTCGTTGTGGTCCAGGAACAGGCCGATCAACTGATTTGGTAGCAGCCAGAAGACCATCGCAAATCCCAGCATCGCCGCCCCGCCGAAGGCAATGCCGACCCGGCCGGCCAGTCGCGCATCGAGTAATTGCCCGGCGCCATAGTGCTGGCCGATACGCATCGTGATCGCGTAAGAAAGCCCCGCCGGAATCATGAACGCGACCGATACGATTTGCAGGGCGATCTGGTGCGCCGCCAACTGTGTGCTGCCCATGGTGCCCATGCACAGCGCGGCGAACGCAAACAGCCCGACTTCCACCGCGTATGTGCCGCCAATCGGCAGGCCAAGACGCCACAGCTCTTTCAAGTACTGACGGTTTGGCCGTGACAGGCCCTGGCGCAAGGGATACGCGTCATACGCCGGATGCCGACGGATGTGCACCGCCAGCGCTACCGCCATCAGGTTGGCGACAATCGCCGTCACCAGCCCGATGCCCATCAGGCCCATTTTTGGCAGGCCGAACATCCCGGTGATCAACGCATAGTTGAGCAGGAAGTTGGCTACGGTGCCGCCAAGGCTGATCACCATGACCGGTGTTGCGCGGCCAATGGCGCTGGTGAAACCGCGCAGGGCCATGAAACTCAGGTAACCGGGCAGGGCGAACGGCAGGATCAGCAGAAACTGCCCGGCCGCGTGGACGTTGCTTTCTGTCTGGCCGAACAGCAGCAACACTGGTTTGAGGTTCCACAGCAGCAGCCCGGCCACCAGTGCCATCAACCACGCCAGCCACAGTCCGGCCTGGGTCAGCCGCGCAGCGCCGACGGTATCGCCCGCGCCCTGACGGATGGATACCAGAGTGCCAACGGCGGCGATAACGCCAATGCAAAAGAACGCTACAAACGAGTAGGTCGCCGCGCCCAGACTGCCGCCGGCCAGTGCTTCGGGACTCAGGCGCGCCATCATCAAGGTGTCGGTGAGGACCATCAGCATGTGCGCCAACTGCGAGGCAATCAACGGCCCCGCCAGCCGCAGAATGGCCCGGAGTTCAGTACGCGCTGGATGCTTCATGGTCATCACGCTCGATCAACAAAGAGAACTGGAAAACGTCGATTCTCGGCGCTTCACGGGGTTTGCACAAAGGGATAAAAAGGATGGGTAGCATGAGTCAGACTCATGCTAAAGAGTTTCTGCTACGGTAGCCGGATTACGCTATAGGACCTTTCCTCATGTCTCGTCGTCTTCCTCCCTTATATGCCTTGCGCGCATTTGAAGCGGCAGCGCGGCATAGCTCGTTCACCCGCGCGGCTGAAGAGCTGTCGATCACCCAAAGCGCGGTGAGCCGGCATATTCGTACGCTCGAAGAGCATTTTGCCTGTCGGTTGTTTCACCGCAGCGGACGCAACTTGCAACTCACCGAGTCGGCGCGGTTGATCCTGCCGGGCATTCGTGACGGTTTCACGGCCCTGGAGCGCGCCTGTAATACCTTGCGCGCCGAAGACGACATCCTGCGCATGAAAGCCCCGTCGACCTTGACCATGCGCTGGTTGCTGGCGCGGCTCAGCCGTTTCCGGCACCTGCAACCAGGCAATGAAGTGCAGTTGACCAGCGCCTGGATGGACATCGACTCGGTGGACTTCAATCAGGAACCGTTCGATTGCGCCGTGATCCTCAGCAACGGGCGTTTCCCTCCGGACTGGGAGGCGACGTTGTTATTCCCGGAGGAGCTGATTCCCGTGGGCGCGCCGAATCTGCTGAACGATCAGCCTTGGGACGTCGCGCGCCTGGCCAGCACCGAACTGCTGCACCCAACGCCCGACCGCCGCGACTGGCGCAGTTGGCTGGAGCGCATGGGCCTGACCGAACAAGTCTCACTCAAGGGCGGCCAGGTGTTCGACACGCTGGAGCTGGGCATGATCGCCGCCGCCCGAGGCTATGGCGTATCCATGGGCGATTTGTTGATGGTGGCGGAAGATGTGGCGCAGGGGCGACTGAGTTTGCCGTGGCCGACGGCGGTCGCCAGCGGTGAGAATTATTACCTGGTCTGGCCGAAAACCCGTCCCGGAGGTGAGCGATTGCGCCGCCTCAGCGATTTTCTTTTGGGAGAGGTTCGGGCCATGGATTTACCGGCGGTCGAGCACCTGCGCTGAGCTGTATCCCGGTTAATGACTCAAGTTTTCAGATTTGCCGCCGAAAATTTGCAAGTGGAACCTTCGTATAGGTTCGCCGTTTTTGCCCATTACTGGAACATTTGTTGAGCGATCAGCCCGATCAAACAGGATCAGGTCGCTCGGCCAGGAGCTGTCATGACTCAACCCCGTGCGCGCATTGCCTCACAGCTTGGTCTCGCGCTTGCCGTGATCCTGGCAATTGCCATCACTGGCAGTACCATGTTCGCCCTGCGCTCGCTGGACACGGCCAACCTCGCCACCCGCGAAGAGCACCTGGCCAGTGAAGCCCGACTGCTGGCTGATCAATTGAGCACCTTTCACGGCACTTTGCGTGAAAGCACCCAGCGTCTGAGCGGTCTGTTCGAGAAGCGGTTCAGTACCGGGCTGAGCCTGCACCCGGAGGAGCCGGTGACGGTGGCGGGTGTGCAAACACCGGGCTTGCATCTGGGCAGCGACGTGTTGAACAACAACTTCGAGGAAGTGGACGAGTTCAAGCAGATGACCGCCGGCGTGGCGACGTTGTTCGTGCGCAGCGGCGAAGACTATATTCGGGTCAGCACCTCCCTGACCAAGCAGGACGGCAACCGCGCCATCGGCACGCTGCTCGATCACGCTCACCCGGCGTATGCGCGCTTGATGGCGGGGCAGAGCTACGTCGGTCGCGCCTTGCTTTTCGATCGCTCCTACATGACGCAGTACACGCCCGTACGGGATGGTAGCGGTAAGGTGATTGCCGTGCTGTTCGTAGGGTTCGATTACACCGATGCGCAGAACGCGCAGTTCGCCAACCTCAAACACTTCCGCATCGGCCAGACCGGTTCGCTGGCGTTGCTGGATGAACAAAGCAAATGGCTGGTGCCACCTGCGGGCGTGCAAGCACTGGATCAAGCGACTCCGGCGATTGCCGGTCTGGCGAAAGCGCCGGGCAAAGGCAATTTCTGGAGCGACAAATCCGAAGACTTCTATAGCGTGGTCGTACCGTTCGATGGCGGCCCATGGTCGGTTGTGGCGAGCATGCCAACAGCTGAAATCCGTGCCGTGACCTGGAGTGTCGGCATTCAATTGGCCATCGGCAGTTTGCTGGCGATGTTGATCGCGGTTGGTTCGGCAATCTGGTTATTGCGTAGCAAACTCGCGCCGCTGGGTGATCTGGTGCGTCAGGCCGAAGCGTTGGGCGCCGGTGATTTGAGTGTGCGCCTGAACGTGGCGAGCAACGATGAGATCGGTCAGCTGGCCCGCGCTTTCAATCAGATGAGCCAGGCCCTGTCGACCATGGTCGAGCACATCCGCAAAGCCTCGCAAGAGGTCAATAGCCGTGCCCAGGCGTTGTCTGGTCTGTCCGGTGGCGCTTTTGAGGGAATGGAACAACAGTCCGGCGAAATCACCAGCATGGCCGGCGCCGTGGAAGAGTTCAGCGCCACGTCCCTGAACATCGCCGACAACATGGGCAACACCGAGCGTCTGGCTCAGGAAAACGCGCAACAAACCCGGATCGGTCGTACGTCAATGGACGAAGCGTCCTCGTCACTTGAGCAAATCGCTGGCGCCTTGAACAGCACCGCAACCGTGATCAATACCTTGGGCCAGCGATCCCAGGAAATCGGCGGCATCGTCGGGGTGATTACATCGATTGCCGAGCAAACCAACCTGCTRGCSYTGAACGCYGCCATCGAAGCGGCTCGCGCCGGWGAGMRGGGCCGTGGTTTTGCGGTGGTGGCCGATGAAGTGCGTAATCTGGCATCGCGTACCCGTCAGGCCACTGACGAAATTTCCGGGATGATCAGCAGCATCCAGCAAGAAACCGGCAACGCCATCAGCACCATGGAACAGGGCAATGTGTTGATGCAGGAAGGGTTGGCGCGTAACGCCAATGTGGCTTCAGCCCTGGCGCGGATCGACGAGCAAAGCCGTTCGGCCGGTCAGCAATTCGCCGCGATCACCACCGCGACTCAAGAGCAAAGCAGTACGGCGACGTTGCTCAGTAGCAACCTGCAAAGTATCGCGTTGGCCAACAGTGAACAGCGTGAAGTGGTGTCGAATCTGGCCATTACCGCTAAAGAGCTGGAGCAGCTCGCGGCGGACCTGCGGCATGAGGTTGACCGGTTTCGTTGAGGCGCTGCTGAAATAGCCATCGCGAGCAGGCTCGCTCCCACATTGGATTTGTGATCGACACAAAACCCTGTGGGAGCGRGCCTGCTCGCGATTGAGGTCCCCTCATTTCAGGATCTATCCCAAGCTAATCGCACTTGGCACTGCTGGATACTTCCTTGCTCGCCTGTTTCAACAGGCTGCCCAGTTCAGCCGCATTGGTGCTGTTGTAAACCCGGCCGCCGGTGTTTTCAGCGATGCAGCGTGACGTGCCGCCAACACCGATTTTCACCACGTTGACTCGCAGGCGCGGTTGTTCCCTGGCGATTCGACGGGATACCGCGCAAACGTCCTGCCCGCAACCGTCTTCTCCGTCGACAAACATCACGATAACCGCATCGTTATTGCGCCCGTCGACGGTACTCGCCGCGTGGGCCAGGCTGTCGGCCAGCGGTGTGCCGTCGTCGGGAGCCAGGCCACGAATACCGTTGATCAGCCGCGGGCGGTCGCCGAACTTGAACACACCCCGGTCCGGTGTTCTTTCGCAGCCGGCGAAGGTGATCAAGCGTGTGTCGATCTTCGGGTCCAGCCCGTTGATCATGCCGGCCAGCGAGTCCTTGGCGACGTCCATGCGGCTGGGTTTGGCGGTGAGACGCATGTAGCGATTCGGGTCCAGGAGCTTGTTGAGGTCACCACCACCGTAGAACCAGTCCTCGTCGGCTTTCACTGACCTGATGTTCAAGTTCATCGAACCCGAGGTGTCGAGCACCACCACGAATTGCGGGACCTCCGCGGCCGGCGCATTTTTACGGCATGCGAAGTTGTCCAGCGTCGGGGCCGGTGGCGGTGGCGGTGGCGGCGGTGGCGGGGCAGCCACTACCGGTTTTGGCGGTGGAACCGGTTTGGGTGGCGGGACCGGCTTGGGTTCCGGTACCGGTTTGGGTGGCGGGACCGGCTTGGGCTCCGGTACCGGTTCTGGCGTGGGTTCTGGTACCGGAGCAGGTTTCGGTTCCGGTTCCACGACAGGTTCGGGGACCGGCTCAACCGGTTTCTCAACCGGTTTTTCAACTGGCGTTACCACCGGCGCCACAGGCGCTACCGGCGGAACCACGACAACCGGCTCACGGTGCAGGAACCACCAGAGCCAGAGCGCCAGAAGCAGTAACAGCAGCGCGAGCAAGGCCGCCGCGATCCACCAGCCACGCCGCGATGGCGACACCACCGGAACCACCGGAACCACCGGCGGCACGATAGGTCTGGGCGGACGCAGGTTCCAGCGCACCACCAAAGGCTCACCGTTGAGGCTGTAGAGTTTGTCCAGCTCAGGCGTGCCGAGGAGGCTGCGCAGGTCATCCGCTACCGTCGGTTGACCGCGTTTTTGTAGTTCGTCCGCCAGCTGTTCGAGGGACGTCTGACGCGCTTCATAGGTTTCCAGCAAACGTCGTTGCGCGTCCTCGTTGAGGTCGGCATAGGGCGTGGGTTGGCCTCCCAGTTCGGTCCACCATTCCAGCACGTCGCCACTGCCCATCCGCGGGATAGCAAACAGACTGGCGACGGTCGGCGGAAAGTGTTTCTGGATGAGGGCGACTTTGGCTTGCAGCGCACTCATCCCCTCCGATGTGGCTTGCGCATCCCTGATGACCCGCTGCATGACGACGATTCCTGAAAAAGTGCAGGCATCCGTCGGGATGTCCTGCGGGGTGAAAAGTTACTCTTCGTAGCCGAGGCTGAATTGCAGCTGATTGACCTTCTTCTGCAACGTTTTCAGCTCTTGCTGCTTGGCCGCCAGCGCCGCGGGTGTTGATTTGGTCGTTGGCGCCGCTTGCGAAGCCTTGAGCTGCTTCTCGAGGTCGGCAATCTGCTTCTGCACGTGGGCTTCATTGCCACGCCGGGCTTTGAGCGAGGTCAGCAGTTGCGCCAGCGACTGATTCAGCGCCGCCTGGGATTTCTGCTGGCTGGCCAGATCGGTCTTGGTGCTGAGCTGTTGGGCCTGAATGTTCTGGTACACCTGATGGAACATTGCGTTTTGCTGCCGGGACTCGCTCAGGGCCAGTTCCTTCTGCTTGACCTGTTCGCTGTAACCACCGGAGTAGTCGCAGTTCATCTTGGTCAGCATGCTGCTGTCGCGATTGGTCGCATCGCATTCGCCGGGCTGGGTCGCGCAACCGCTCAGGGCCAGGACGGCAGTGATGACTACCAGTTGTTGTAGCGTCATGTCTTTAACCCAAAGTGATTGCGGAGCGTTGGCTGTACAGAGCGTCGACTTCCTTCTGCAAGGTGACGACTTTCTGGTTCATTTTCTGAATGTTCATGTCCACCTGCCTGATCTCGGCGCTGGTGCCTTGTGAGCGCTCGGCGTCTGCCACTTTGCTGTACTCGGTGACTTTGGTACGCATGTTGGCCAGGTCTTTACGCAGGCGCGCGATGTCCGAATCGATACCGGCGATTTGCGCCTGAGCCTTGGAATGGTCGACTTTCTTGTTGGCGATGTCCTTTTTGATCTGGGCGATTTGCGCCTGATCATCTTTGATCACCTGCTGAGCGGTCGCGGTACGGGCGATCACCTTCTGCGTGTCTTGTTCTACGTCGCTGTTCATCTTCGCCAAACGGGTGGAGGTGTCGGCGTATTCGGCGCGACGTTGATCCAGGTAATAATTCGCGCCCATGGCCACGCCGCATGCGGTAATACCGGCGGCGACGACGCACACGGTTTTGTTGTTGCTGTTGGACAGTGCGCAAGCGAGGATGCCGATACCGGCGCCGACGGCGCAGGCCTGGTATCCGGATTTGCTGAAGAACTCTGCGTCATTGCCTTGGGTCAGGCGCGGGTCGGCACCGTCGCCTTCGCCGAGCATAGAGCTGCCGGTGTTGGCGCAGCCGGTCATTAGCAGGCTGCCGGCGACTACGAAAGCGATCTGTAGCTTGAAGCGAGTCCAAAGGCTGCGCGACATGGTGAAACTCCTACGTGACGGTGTTGACGCGTTGTTATTGAGTGACGGTTTTGCAGCTGTTCAGCCAGGCTTCAGTGTCGATTTTCTGCTTTTGCAGGAACGCCTTCTGATTGGCCCAGTGGGTGCGCAAGTAAGGTTTGAGGTCTTGCAGCTGTTTGTTGCGGCTGATGATTTCTTCCATCACCGGGACTTGCGTTTCAAGCAGTGGCTGGCCGTACAAGGTAGCCGATTCCACCAGGCTGCTGGCGTAGTAACGGCTGAGCTTGTGCAGGCGGTCCTTTTGCTCGTCGAGCTTGGTTTTGCGCATGTCGCAACTGGCATCTTTGTCCGTGCCTTCGCAATTGAGCTTGTAGTTCTTTTGCAGGAAGTCCACGTACTGACCATCGTCGAGCATCTTAGTGCACAAGAATGCGCCCAGATTGAGGCTGGCGCGGATCGCCTGGTCGCGGGTTTCTTCCTGCTGCTGGTTGCTCGCGCGCAGCTGGTTTTCCAGGGCCTGGAGCTTTTCCTTGAGCGCTTTGTCTTCAACGCCCGAGGCTAGGTTGTTCAGGGATTGTACGGTGCCTTTGTCGGCGGATTCGGCTTCCTTGCTGCCGGTGCCGAGTTTCTTCCAGCTGCTTTCGATGCTGGCGACCCGTTCGCGAGAGGTGAGGGTCGGGGAGACGAGCACCAGTCGCAGGCCGGTGGTCTTGTTTTTCACCTGGCCTTCGGCGTTGTAATACGGCTCTTCCTTGCGCAATGCCGTTCGCAAGTCGGCCTGCGCGGTCAGGTAATTGCCGCCACGGACGACGTAGCCGCCGGCCTGACCGTGCTGGCGGTCGAGTTTGTTCAGGCGAAACGGCTCGAACATCATTTCGTCGACGTTACCGAGCATGTCATGCAGGCCCAGCGGGTTGGGCTTTTGCAGTCCGGTCAATTGCACTTTGCCGTTGGACGATTGCGCCCCGGCGAACCACTCGTAGGCGTTGATGCCTTCTGGCATCGGGTAGTGCGTATCGCGGAATTCAGCGGCACCGACTTCCAGCCCGCCGCGTGCGGCGAACTCCCACTCAACTTCGGTGGGCAGGCGCAGGAAGCCTTGCGCACCGTCCTCCTTGGGCAGTTTGCCGGCGGCGTTTTTGCGCAGCCACAGGTTGTACTTGTCGGCGGCCTCAATGGCTTGCACCCAGCTCACCGCCGTTTGCGGCACGCGCAGTTTGGTGGCAGCGGTTGGGCAGGTTGCTTCGGTCAGCGCGGCGTATTGCAACTGACTCATCTCGTACTTGGCCATCAGGTAGTAGCGGGATTTGTCGTTCTTGGCCCCGGTAAAACTGCCGGCGATAAAGGTCGGACGGGTCTGTTCGACGTAGCCGTATTCCGCACCGTCCTGACCGATGTTGATCGGGTAGTCATCCAGCGGACCGGCGACCGGAATGAATACCTTGCGAAACACCATCGAGCCTTCGCAGGGCATCGGCAGCACGACGTCGCCAGCCTCGGGCATCGGGTTGTAATACTTCTCTTCCCAGCCTGCCGCCGAGGCGTCGAGCACGTAGCCGAGGGTCAGGGGTAACAGCAAGCCAAACCGTTTATAGCTCACGCAGACTCTCCGCAGGTTGGATGTTGATGGCGCGCAGGGCGCCAATCATGGCCACCAAGGCAGCGACCAAAAAGGTCAGGAGCAGGGCGGCAACGCCGTGCCAAACAGTGATGTGGCAAACGAAGGTACCGGTGGCCTGGCTGCTGCCAAGCAAATAGTCGAACAAATGACTGCCTACGGCGTAAAACCCCAGCCCGCCCACGTAGCCGGCCAAGCTCAGCAATAACGCTTGCAGGACCACGAAGCCGCCGACGGCCCTGCGTTTGAAACCCAGCAGACGCAGGACTGCCAGGCTTTTGCGTTTGCGATCGATGTTGGCCAGGAACGCGCCGACCATCGACGCCACGCAGCCGATCAGCGCCGCCATGGCGATCACACCGAAGATCAGCCCCAACACATGGTTGATGGCTTTGACGTTGTCGATGTCGGCCAGTCGGCTCGACGTTTCGATGTGTTGTTCGTTGAGCCAGCGTTCCAGTGGCGCGACCTGGTCGATGTCGCGCGCATACACGCGGGCGCGGGCATACAGCGGTTGCAGATCGTCCTGAGGCTTGCCGGTGGCAACGCCGAAGGCACTGACCTGATAACCGTCGCGAAAGCGCTCCAGATCCAGCAGCAGCGGCGGGGCGACAAACCCGGCCGCGCGACCGAAGCGGGCACCGTCGAGCACGGCCAGTACCGTCAGCGTCATCTCGCCGCGTTCATTGACCCCATCCAGGCGGCGCAAGGCCCGCAGCTGCACGCTGTCGCCGGCCTTGGCCTGCAAGCGTTGCGCTGCGCTGGCGCTGAGGATCACTTGATTGCCGACGGGGTTGAGTGACGCCAGGTTCAGTTGTGGGTCGCCGAGTTCGGTGGCGATGATTTCCGCACCTTCGACAAACCGTTGCATGCCGATCAGCAGGTCAGCCTGGGTATTGAGCGAGCGGGTCTGGCCGAGGGCAAAACCGGTCTCGGGGCGCTGGCGCAAACGCTCGATCCAGGCCGTGTCGTAGTTGCCGTTGCTGAGCATCTTCACTTCAAGGTTGCGCGGGTCGCGCAGCAGTTCGTCCTGCAACTGGCTGACCACCCCGTGCTTGAGCCCGAACAGCAGCAACAACGGCGCGATCACCGCCACCAGGGACGCGGCGATGCACAGCGAGACCTTGCGGTCGTGCCAGAGGTCTTGCAGCGCCAGTGAGCCCAGCAGGTGCAAGCGATCAGTCCATCGGTTCAAACAGAGTCTCTCCCTGGCGGCTGATAGCGCCGAGTCGCGGCAAGCCGAAATCCTTCAGCAAGGCCCAGTCATGGGACACAACGAGTGCGCTCAAACCCATGCTCGACACCAGGCTCAGGAGCAACTCGAACAAACGCCGGGCACTGTGAGGATCGAGCGCGGCGGTCGGTTCGTCGGCCAACAGCAGCAGCGGTTCATGGGCAATTGCCCGAACGCAGGCCACGCGCTGGCGTTCGCCGATCGACAAGGCCTGAGGTTGTTTATCCAGCAACCCTTGCAGGCGCAACACGTCAACGGCGTGGTCGATGTGCTCGCTCTTCGCCGTCATTCCGAGCAAACGGCGCGGCAGGTTGATGTTGTCACGCACGCTCAGGAACGGCAGCAAACCGCCGCTCTGCAAAATGAAGCCCAAATGCCGTGAGCGCACCGCGGCAAGAGCAGGTTGGTCGTCAGTCGCCAGCAGATGGGCGATATCCTGAGCGTGCGTCGGGCCCAGCCGAAAACGCTCGAGTTCCACCGGCGCGAGCAACAGGCCGATGGCTTCGAGCAACGTGCTTTTGCCGCTGCCACTCTCGCCGGTGATGGCGAGGATCTCTCCGGCGCCGACCTGCAAGTGCGGCAATCGCACGTGATGAGCCTGTGCGCCTTCACCACGGCGCACCAGCAGGTTCTTGATATCAAGCATCGGCGTCTCGTTAAGGCATCATTTCCAGTGGCACGGGATAGACGTTGTCCCGCGCATCACTGTCTTTGGCTAAAGCTACCCAACGGTCGACATCGGCGTTGTAACGCTGGTAATGCCGCAGTTTGGTGTTCAGCGTGCGGATGAATTTCTCTTGCGCCAGACCGTCCCAGCTCTTCCAGGTCTCTTCATCCAGGTTCAGCACTTCACTGTGATAAGGCAGGTCTTCGAGGTATTCGCCGAGGACGTGCATGTCCGCCAGTTTGGCGTTGCTGTTCTGTTTGAGCTGATTGGGATCGGCGCCCATGGTCGCCGCCACGGAACGCAGGCGATCGAACATTTCCGTGGGTGAAATCAGGCCTTCGTTGGCGGCATCGAGAATCTGCTTCATCACGTCGCTCAAGTCGCTGAGCTGGGATTTGGTCAGCAGCACCCGCACGTCGGTGGTCGGGATGTTCTGCTTGATCAGGTCGCGGTCGGTGATCCACGCCTTGAACACTGGCGGGGCCTTGCTGTTGGTCTTCTCGCCGAGATAGGCGAGCTGCATGGCGTGGCCGATCAGCGCCGCGTCTTCGAGCATTTTCTTCTCGGCAGGGTCCTGCTTGGCGTTCGCCGCACTGCCGATGGCGTCTTCGCCCATGTAGGCGGCTTTCACTTGTGTCGTGATCGCCCCGGCCAGGGCGTCAACCTTGCGCCCGAATTCCTGCACATCACCGGCGTTCACCGGGTAATACAGCGAGGTGTTGGTGCCCGGGTAGGTCGACAGGTTCTGGTACTGCGCCTCGGCCTTGGCGTGGTCCTTGACCCCGGCCGGGGTCTTCAGGTGCAGGGTGTAAATTGCCACGCCCGGGTTGGCGGCTTCCATACGCACCTGTGCGGCGCTCAAACCGGTCTTCGACAGCTTGTCGTCGCCTTCGATGGCGCCAGCATCCGTGATCAGCACCACGTAGCGTGCGCCGAACTGGTTCCAGTCGACCTTGTCGATGCTCTCCATGACGCCGGCAAACGAGTCTTCATCAAAGCTGCTGCTCGACACGGTGGCCTGTTTGAGGTCGGCGATCTTGGCGAAAAAGTCGGCGCTGTCTTTCACCTTGGTTGGGTCGGCGTACATTTTGGTGGTGTATTCCAGCCCTGGCACTGCCTGGGTATTGGAACGGAAAGCCACCAGGCCGAACTTGACCTGTTTGCCGAGGTTCTGCGCTTCGATCTTCTGGTAAACCTTGCGGATCGCCTCGCGGGTGCGGTCGATGTAGGGGTCCATCGAGATCGTCGAGTCGATGACAAACACCACGGCCGCACTGAATTCCTTCAGCTGGTTGGCCTTTTTCTCTTCGGCTTCCTTGCTGCCGGCAGCGCTGCTTCCAGCACCGGCCTTGGCGTTCTTGTCATCCGGCTTGCTGACGGAGGCGACATTGAGCAGGCGCGTGCGGAATCCGCTTTCGGTCATGACTTCTTCGCCACTGAGCACCGGCAGCAGGTAGAACTGCTTTTGCAGGTCGACGAAGTATTCCGGTTCTTCAGCCAGTACGCCCGGTGCTTGCTGGCCCTTTTTCAGCGTGGCCCGCAGCGGAGCGACTTTGCTGACCGGGTCCGGCGCATCAAGGATGCCTTCGACGGTGGCGCGGTCCTTGAAGAACAGCAACCGGTCGCGGTTGGCCGGGTTGGTGAAGGCCAGCGTCAGTTGCATCTTCCAGTCGGTCGTGCAGCTGGCAGGCAGCCAGCCAATGGTTTTGCCGTAACTGTCGGGGCCGACTTTTAGCCACTCGGCGTTCTTCGCTTGCGCACGTTCGTACACATAAAAGCGGCTGAAGACCGGTTGTGCTTCACCTTCGGCACCGCCCGCGGTCGGGCTGATCTTGCAGCCCGGTGTGGTCAGCACGCGTTGGAACAGGGTCTTTTTACCGGCCTGGATCAGCGGCTTGTCATCGGCCTGGGACAGCGGGCTGATGCACAGCGCGAGCAAGGCGGCACCGCTCAGCAGGAATCGACTCAGGGGCGAACGGATCACTTCTGCAACTCCTCGAAGCGCTGCTTGGCTTCGGCGTTGTTCGGGTCCTGGGTGAGGATGGTTTCATACCAGTAGGCGGCAGTGGCGTTGTCCGCGGCCGGGAAGCACTCGCTGGCTTTCAAGTATTTAGAGTCGTATTCGCGGGCATAGGCGTTGGCGATCAGCGTGTCACCGGCCTGGGCTCGGTTGGCGTACAGGCGCTGGGCAACGCCGCAGTGCTTGCCGGCCTTGGCCTGGTTGATGATCTCCAGCAACTTGGCACTGTCGGGTGCCGCCTTGATGCAGGTCTGGACGAAGGTCAGCTCGGGCAGGCTGTTCATGCTGTCGAGGGTACAGGCTTGAGCATCGGCGCCGGCCGATGCGGCGGCAGTGGCTGCAACCGCAGGGGCCGGGGTACGTTGGTAGAACCAGAATCCGGCGCCGGCTGCCAGCAACAACACGACAATCAACAGGCCGATCAAGCCTTTGTTGCTTTTCTTCACCGGTGCGGGAGGCGGCGTATAGGCAGGTTCGGTGAGTACCGACTCCAACTCCACTTCTGGCTCGGCGGTGGACAGGGTCAGTTCAGGTAGATCCGGGATTTCCAGGATCTGCGGTGCCGGTACGCTCGGCGCCGTCAGTTCGGCACCGCCGTAGGTCGAGCGTGTCTGGCCGCCGGCCGCGGACGGCAGCAAGCCAACGCCTGGGCGAACCACGCCTTTATCGGCATGACCATGGTTCTGTTCGCGCAGTTCGATCTGGAATTGCGAGTTAGCGCCGCCTTCCAGCAGCGGGTCGACCACGATCGGGCCGACCTGAGTTTCCAAAGCTTCACCGTTGGCGGTGAGGTTGAAACGCGAGACCTTGAACCAGAATGGATTATTGCTCCAGGCCTTGTGGTCCTGGAGGTAAAAACCGTCCTGGTTACGCTGAATGGAAAACTCCAACTGTTCCTCGCCACCCTGCCATTTCTTCACAGTGAGGCGGGCCTGGCCAGGCACATTGGGCTCTAACGCGAGCAGGTCGACACGAATGGGCATTGCTTATCTCGCTGCGAAGGCTGTGAGCACTTGGCCCAGCCGTTCGTTCTGTTCAGGGGTGATTTCACGTCCGGCACCATGGCCGGCATTGTCCTGCGTGATGTAGGCCAGGCCCGAGAGCCAGTCGCCGAGATACCGCTGCGCCTGATTGGCCGGTTGCGCCGGCAGTACGGGCACTTGTCCCGGGCCAATGTCGGTGTAGAACGAAAACAACGGCTCCTTGGCACCGGCGCGACTGTTTGGACGCTCGCTCACCGGCTTCTGGAGGTAGCCGAACCAGGACACGAAATCGCGCAGAACCCGCTGCACTTCCAGTACCTGGCGCTCGACCAGTTGATCGCGCCGCGCGCCACTTTGTGCACGCTTGAGGACGGCACGACTCAGTTGCCCCGGCAAGTCCTGGCGATAGCCGGCGGTGATCAGTTCATCGACCACTGCTTCCAGCAAAGCCTTTTCCAGCCCCAGCAGGTTGAGCAGGCTTTGCCGGGTGGTCAGTTCACGCAGGTGTGCGATCCAGGCCTTGAAGGCCGCTTTGGCAAAACGGTGCTCGTTGCTTTGCAGCTCGGGCGCCGGGGTTCCGGTTTTGCTGCTGACTGGCGCGTCGTGGCTCAGGTCATCACTGAAATCGAAATCAAAACCGGCGTCGTTGCCGTACAGGCTTTGGCTCGGGGTCGGGGCAGCCGGTTCGTCGCTCACGGCGGGCTCGTCATCGGTTTCGTACACGCCGCTGAGGTACAGGTCACGCACCTCTTCGCTCGGTATGTCGAGTTGATCGATCAACTCACCGAGCACTGCCGGACGACGACCCAGGCCCGTCAGAATCATTTGCGCCTTGGCTTTCTTGGCGGCTGCGGCACCGTCGCCGTCGGCGTGGTACCAAGGGCTAAGGCCATGAGTGGTCAGGCCTTCGAGGCACTCGCTCAATTGCTCGCGGATGCGCTGCAATTTGAATTCGAGGTTGGCCACGCCTTTGAAACTGCCGCTGAAGTGGCTGATGCCACCGTCATCGTTGCGCAGCATTTCTGCCCAGGCGTTGGCCGGGTTCTTGATGTGTTTGCACACCAGGGCGTTGCTGGCGAAGCTGGTGCCCAGCGCGCTGACACGTTCCTGATAGATGGCATTGAGGCCGGTTTCCGCACCGGTCGCGTCTTGCCCGATGAACGCCGCGTCCATACGCGGTTTGCGCACCAGGTAAGTGTTCTGAAACGGTGTGCCGGCCCAGTCGTTCATCCAGCTCAGGCTGCCGAAGCGCTCCAGCATGGTCAGCTTGACCWTGCCGTTCCAGCTCTCGTCGTACTGATCCGGAGTCAGGCTGAGGGAGTTGGTGATGCGCAGGTCAAGCATGGTCAGCGCCCAGATCAGGCCGGTATCGCGCTTGCTGCGAGCAGCCGAGTCGGCACCCTGGGTTTTTTCGATCCAGCGGGTCAGCACCGGGCCCACGTCGTTGACGTCGCTCTGCTTGGTCGTGCCTGTGCAGACCACCAGCGCGTTCATTTCCTGGTTGTCGGTGTAGCGTTCGAACAGGTAGGCGACCTTGCCGCGCAAGATCAGCTGGGAAACGGAGTTGTCCTTGGCGGTGGATTGCGGGTCGTTGGAATCGGCGATCTCGTGCAGCTTCTGGCGCCCGCGATAACCGGGGAAGTCCAGCAAGTCGACCTGATTGACGATGTCATCCACCGGCGATTCGATCAGGCGGAAGGTCATTTCGGCGGTCAGTGCCGCCAGTTGCGCGACCGGGATCGCCTGACTGTTTTGCAGGCGATCACCCACCAGCGGTCGAACATCGATCGGCAAGTCCAGCGGGCTGCCGAAGCGTTCGAGGATGTCGACGTTCATRATGCTGTCGCGCTGGCTGTAGGTGTCGTCTTCGAAACTGACCAAGGCCTTCAACGGTGCGAACACGGTCTCGGGCAGACCCAGTTTGTGCAGCGCGCCGGCCAGTTGCTGGTACACGCGCGTCAACTCGCGTTGCTCACCCCAAAGGATCGAAAACAGCTTGGCTCGTTCCTCGAAATTCAGGCGTGGCGCCAGTTGCAACGCTTTGGGCCAATACAGGTGCTCAAGCTTTTTCACCGAGTTGCGGAAGTTGTCGCGCAGGTAATCCCACAGCGACACCAGATCGTCGGCATCGACCCCCGTTTGCAGGGGCCCGGTTTCGCAGCCTTCGAACGGTTTGAGCACGCGCTTGATGCGTTCTTCATCAATCTCGTAGGAAATTCGCTCAAGGTCGAAGTCCTTGAACCAGGCGTTGGCGAGAATCTTCGCCAGCTCGATTTCCTTGAACAGCGTGAGCTCTACCGGGAAGTCCTTGTCCTGACTTTCCGTCGCCCGACGGCTGAAGCGCGTCACCAGGCCGGTGGCTTCCTTGCCACCGCCCACCGGGTTGATGTGCTTGATGAAGTCCAGGCGCTGGTCACCGAACTCGGTCTCCAGTTTGCCGTTCTGACCGGCGGCGAGGGCCGAAATCAGGTAGGACTTGCCGGCCTGGGACAAGCCGAAAAAGCCAATGGTCATCGGCGTGCAAGCCACACGACCGAGGCTTTGAGCCAGGTTGCGGGCGCGGTGCAGGCGGATGTTCAGGTTGTCGGCTTCGCTGTCCAGGCGCGGCGCATTGCCGCGCGTCTGGCCTATCCAGTCCAGCGCCTGACCGGCGCCTTCATAAACAGCGGCCCAACTGGCAGAGAGCTGAGTTTGATCGGGGGTCAGGTCTTTCATTTGCGTTTCACACTTCCACTGTCGAGCCAGTACTTGGTCTCGCTCAGGCCGGCGTCGAGCATGGTGTTGAGTTCCAGCTCGAGGTCGCTGCGCGGGTTGAAGTTGACGTTGTTGCTGTTGGATTCGATGTCGCGAACCGAGAGTCGGTCGCTGACCAGATCCTGCTTGCGCGTGTATTTGTCTGCCGGTTTTACCTCAAACCGCACCTTGAGCAGCGGCGCGCTGCCGTTTTCACCGATTGCCCGGGAAAATTTCTCCCGACCAGCCTTGGTGAACCGCAAGGTATACAGCGGCGAGGCGGCCCAGCGGTCGGTGGCCAACTGGCGGAAACCGAGGCGCAGATCGCCGCGCATTTCCAGCTGCGGCGTGTCGGCGGCGTCGCCAACGCCAATTTCCGGCAGCTTTATTTTGTAGTCCTCGGACTGGATGTCGCGGTACAGCACATCGGCATCCTTGATCACGTTGTTCAGGTCGATGACGCCGATGTGCTTGACCGTCGAATACGGCTTGAGCGCCGATGCCCGGAAGTAGAAATTCGGCACGCTGTGGTTGGCGCACAACAGGCAGAGCATGGCGCCGACCGAGGCGGTGCTTTTCGGGTCGTCGATCCGGCCGTTCTTGTGAAATGGATACCAGCCGCCGGTGCGGTAGTTTTGCAGCGCCAGAATGCGCCCCGGTGGCAGCGGCAACACCTTGCGAATGAACGCCTGGATGCCGGGCAGGCGCGAAGGGCGGCCGGTCAGCAGCAAGACATCACACGGGTAATGCGCGACCACTTCACACAGCGCACCCAGGATCTTGGTGATGTTGATCTGATCGTTGAGGAACGCGGCGTGGAGCTTTTGCAGGTCGAAGCTGATCGGCGCGGCATACAGGTCGAAACCACTCTGACTGCCGACATCGCGGCGCACGGCGGCGTTGACGTAGTCGAGCACGGTCTTGCTGATCGCGTTGTCACCGAGCAATTGGCGGTAGCTTTGCGGGGTGACTTCTTGCGGGACCTGCGGATCGTAATGCTCGTATGCCTTGAGCAGCGCCAGGCCCAGCGGGGCGAACACCTGCAGGTTCAATTGCTGGCGCAGGATCATGTCCTGGGCGCTGACCGATTCATCGCCACACAGCCGTGACATCAGCGAATCCGGGGCTTTCACGCCGGCGTTCTGCAAGGCTTTTTCGAAACTCGGCAGGACGAAGTCCTGAATCACGTCCAGCAGGATGTCGTCGCCGGCCACTTTGAAACCATCGCGAAAACGCTGTTCGGGCACGATGTGCACGTTGCTGCCGCTGCCGGTATTTCCCGCGCGGTCGAGGCGATAGTCGGTGATCACCAGGTCGGTGGTGCCGCCGCCGATGTCGATGGTTGCCAGGGTGATGCGTTGGCGGTCGGTCTTGTCCGGCCGGGCGATGGTGTCAAAAAATTCTTCCGGGTGACCGGCGAAGTTCTCGTTGACCTCGGTGTACAGGTACACCAACTGGCCGCAGGACGCTTCGTCCCATTCCACGCGGATACTCGGGATCGGTGTGCGCGGGCTGACGGCCTGATCCAGATGTGGATCTTCCTCGCCGGCATGCCAGCCGAGGCTTTTCCACACCAGGCCGATGGCTTGCAGCATGCGTTCGTTGAGGATGCTGCGCTCGGCCTGCGGCATGCCCGGCGGCACGGTCAGGGTGATGCTGTTGAGCTGGCGTGGCACGCGGGTGTGCCCCTGGCGCGAGCGCTGGGCCGGGCTGTTGATTTGCGACAGCGCCTGGGCCAGCACTTCGGCGAGCATGAAGGTCATCAGCGAGCTGCGTGAATAACGCGGCATGAACACCGGCAGACGATCGTCTTCTTCGAGGCTGTACAGCGCCTCGCCGGTTTCGTTGATCAGGTGTGAGAACGGCGCGGCGGTGGCGTACGGCTCGTTGTCGGTCTTGATGTACGAGCAATTGAAGCGCCAGCCGTGGCCATAGGCGTTTTCGTCCCACAGATAGCGTTTCGGGCTGGACAGGCCCGTGGAACCTTCGGTGCCACGGCGACGGCTGGCCAGACGGCTGGCTTCATTGCCGACACGGGCAATCGTCGCCCATTGGAACGCATCGTGACGGCCGCTCTTGACCGAGCAGTGGTCCTTGCCGAAGTACGCCTGGGCGAATTCCACGCGGCTTTCGAACGGCAGGTTGTAGGTGTGTTCGGGGGTGATCAGGTCGCGCAGTTCCAGCACGTAGTTCTGCTTCAACCCGGAGCCGGCCTGACCGTGGTTTTCGATCAGGATGCCACAGGTACGCGAGTTGCCGACGTCCAGCACCAGGTCCACCGGAATCGGTTTGACCAGGCCGTTGCTGTCGTTGGCGACCACTTTCAGCTCGGGAATTTCAACTTTCGCCCGGGCCRTCGACTGCTGGGCGGCTGACGGCGTGCTCAACAGGCTGAGCAGGTTGAGGTAGTGCGCCAGGTGATAGCTGGCGCGGATATCGGTGTCCAGCTCTGCGCGCGAACGGTGGGCATTGCCCTCGTTGAACACTTCCAGCAACCACTCGTTGACCCACGGCTGCGCCAGGAACCAGCGGGTTTCGCTGGCCTTGGTCGCCAGTTTGAAAGACACGCCGGAGCTGATGTCTTCTTCGTTTGGCGCCAGGTAAGCCGTGCCGTCACGCTTGGGCATCACACGGCTGTCGAACGCCATCGTCAGGCGATGGGTGTTGCCGTCGATGTCGGGTGTTGCCAGTTTCACCAGACGCATGCGCGACCAGTTCGTCGGGCCTTCATCAAAGCGATGCGGCGGCATGAAGCGGAAAAACGGGGTCGGCAGCCAGATGCCGTCGAGCAGATCGAGGCTGCTTTTCATGTCGACGCTGAACGCAGGTTTGGCTTTTTCGACCTTTTCCGGTTCGGGCTCGTAGAAAAAGAAGTCTTTCTCTTCGTTGTACGCCAGGCGGCAGATCAGCCCACTGATCATCGGTGCGAACTCGCCTGCCGGTTCCTTGCGGGGATCCAGGCGCAGGGCGAAATCCATGAACTGGATGCCGGTGTCGCTGACCAGCGTGACGGTGTCTTCGAATTGAGTGACTTCAGGCAACATGTCGGGTTATTCCGTTTTTTCGGCCGCTTGCCGCATGGACATGGGGAATTGTTCTGTTCCGTAACCGCCGGTGCAATCCGCGACCGTGGTCGCCCCTGGGCGGCAGTTGACCTTGGGCATGTCGTAAGTGCTGCCATCGCCACAAACGGCCTGGCCCTGGCTGTCGATGGCCAGACTGCCACCCTTCATAGTAGCGCTCACCGGCCCGCTACATTTAGAACCGTCGGCCTGGTGTACGGTGACTTGGCCCTTACCGTCCTTGAGCTGGTATTCCAGGCGCAGCGGTTTGCCGGTTCGGCGGTCCTGTATCCCGGCGCCTGCGTTGTACTGACCGTCGAGGAACTTGGCGGCACCGTCGGCGGCGTCTGGCGGAATGCTCAGGGGAGGGCCGGCTTTTGCGGCGGCGGATTTTTCTGCTTCCGGCGATGTGACATCCGGCGGCGTGGTTTTGTTTTCGGGTGGGGTGGCAGGAGACTCGGCTGCCGGGTCTTTGGCAGGTTCTTTGGCAGGGTCTTTGGCCAGGTCGGTGGCCGCGGCGTCAGCCTCGTTACCCTCGACGGCCGGCGCTTCCATACCTTGTGTTCCGGTCACGGCGGTGCCGGTTCCAGTGGTGGAGCCTATAACGGTGCCCGTCACCGGAACGCCATTCAACGTCGTGACATTRCCAGGCAGTTGCGGCGCTTCCAGTTGTTTTTCCACCGGCACGATGCCCTTGGGCAGCAGGTCTACCGCCACCAACGGAATCGGGACGCAACCGCGCAGGCCGAGCAACAGCCACAAAAGCAGCAGCAGGAGCGGCAGTAACAGCCACCACCACCAGCGTCGCCACCACGGACGGGCAACCACTGGCACGACGGGCGCAACAACAGGCGCTTCGACCACGGGTGGAGCCTGATAGAGGCAGTGCAGCGGATCGCGATTGAAGTCGGTACCGGCGTGCTCGAAACCCCAAAAGGTCAGCACCGGTTTGCCTTGCACCAGATAGACGAAATTTTCGTCGGGTATATGAATCACACGCTTGAGCAACTTGCCGAACACGGCTTTGTCGCCTTGCTGCTGTTCGCCGGATTCAGTTGCCAGGAAACGCTGGCTCAATTCTTCGAGTGCGGTCTTGAGGGCTTCAAGTTGGCGGCGGGCAGGGGCGCGTTCTTCCTCGGTCGCACTGCTCCACGGAATCACATCGCCGTCGAGGGCGCTGTACCAATCGATCTGGTTACCGAGTTCATCACTTTGAGGGATGGCCAGATGATCGACCAAATCGGGGTTCTTGCGGCGAATGGCTTCGCGCAATTGCAGGGCTGCCCGGTAGACCGGTTGACCTGTTTCGCCGAGGGCAGTGAATGACCCGCTCTTACCGCTGCGTAATAGTGCCCCGCGCATTCAAACTCCATACGATCCGTTGCGCAAAAATGACAGACAAAGATGTCTGTGCTTGCTCCTGCAATTAGCCGGCGACCTTAGTGTCATCATGATATCGCCGTCAATCTGCCGGAGGTTTAAACCTCATGAGACTAACGTAAGCGTGCGGAGGTTGCATAAGGTCAAATTTAATTGGCTGGGGAAGGCTCGGGCGTCAGCTTTTTTAAGCTTGCTGAATCGTTTCATCAGCGCTATAAAAAATGCACAACTCCAAGAAAGGCTTTCCCCATGTCCCCGCTAAAACTCGTCGTCGCCCTTGGCGCGCTGTCCGCCTCCCACGCCATGGCCTGGGATTACGTCCTGCTCGACAGCGACAAAGCCGCGCAAAACTGGCAGATCACCAGCCAGCAACTCGGTGTGAAGACCGACCATCCCTTCTCCGTGAACCTTCGTACCTTGCACGGCGGCCGGCAAGAGGGCGTCAGCATCGTCGACATCGATAACGGCATGATGAAACTCTCGGTGGTGCCGACTCGCGGGATGAACGTCCTGCAGGCGTCGGTCGGTAATGTGCGCATGGGCTGGGATTCGCCGGTCAAGGACGTGGTCAATCCCTCCTTCATCGAGCTCAACGGTCGTGGCGGCCTGGGCTGGCTCGAAGGCTTTAACGAACTCGTCACTCGCTGCGGCTACGAATGGGTCGGCCATCCCGGCATGGACAACGGCGAATTGCTGACCCTGCATGGCCGCGCCGCCAACATCCCGGCCGGCAAAGTCACCCTGCATATCGATGAAAAACCGCCCTACGCGATCAGCCTGCGCGGCGAACTCAAAGAGCAGGCGTTCAAGAAAGTCGATTTCTCGGTAATGACAGAATTGGTCACTGAGCCCGGCAGCGTCACATTTGCCCTCAACGACACCCTGACCAACAACGGTGATTATCCGAAGGAGTACCAGGCGCTTTACCACAGTAACTTCAGCACGCCGTTCCTGGAGCAGGGCGCCCGATTTGTGGCACCGGTCAAACAGGTGTCGCCGTTCAACGACAAGGCCAAAGGGGATCTGCCGGATTGGCAGACTTACCGTGCGCCGACCAAAGATTACGACGAAACCGTTTACAACGTTGTGCCTTATGGCGATGCCAAGGGTGACACGTTGACCGTGCTGCATAACAAGGCAGGCAGCCTTGGGGTGTCGGTTGGGTTTAATACTCAGCAGTTGCCCGTGTTCTCGTTATGGAAGAACACCGATACGCAAGGGCAGGGATATGTGACCGGGTTGGAGCCGGGGACGAGTTTTTCCTATAACCGCCGGTATCAGCGGCCGATCGGTTTAGTGCCGATGATTGGGGCTAAAGAGCAGAGGCAGTTTCAGATCAGGTATAGCTTGTTGGCGGATAAGGGGGCTGTGGAAAAGGCGTTGAAGACGGTGAGCGATATACAGGGTGGGCGGGAGACTGAGGTGAGGCAGGCGCCGTTGGTGGATTTGACCAAGGAGTAAGCGGCCTTCTCTATCGCTCGACAGATGCTAGATGAGCAGTAATGCTGCATGTGGTGTTCACTGCTCATTGAAGGGTCAAAAGGGAAGTCTCATTTTTGAGGCTTGTGCGGCATCAAACAACCGCCCGATGAAATCGAAGTCATTCCAGGTTTGATTGGTATAAAACCGGTACTCCTTGTCTTCGATATCATCGAAGTAATAGATGACGTACTCCGCATATTTTTCATCGGAGTTGAAGCTGTAACGTAATGAAAGGGAAAAGGCTTTTTCTTTGAGTTTCACAAGCGAGTTATTGTCATCATAACTCCAGGAGAATTCGCCTTGCTCCGTTCTCGCTGTAAGCGTTTTGACAAAATCGAGAAATTTAGGCGGTAACATATTGTCGCCCTCTGGCCGGGTTAACCTTTTCAAGGTTCTCTTTGATGTTTTCAAGATTGTGATGAATAACTATTCGGGTCGCTTTCTCAAGTCGAGCGCTTGCTGACGTGAAAATGCCTTTTCTGATCGCGGTTTCAGTTTTTCCAAGGATATTGTCAATCCTTTCAAATTCCTGACCTGTGCCAGGTATTTTGGCAAATAGAATCCTGAAATGCTGATAGCACTTCAGCGCCAATTGATAGTTTTCGGTATCCACATAACCTGCTGTCTCATTGAGCGTCGCAAGGCATTCGCTTACGGCTGAGGCGCCCTCTACTGCTTTAGCGTCCTTGAGCGCTCTGTTGGCTTCTGCGCTGATGCTCCGTGAGTAACGAACACTGTGTAAAACTTCAGATATTGAAATAATGAGCGCGACGATGGTTATCACCGTGCCCAACGTAGGAAAAATTATTCAGGGATGTCGGAGAGCCGACAACGATTTCCTGCTGCAGAAGCGCCGTCCAAACGATGGCAATACTTATCAAGCAATAGACAAATCTGATCCAATGACTCTTTAGTAACTCCATGTATTACTGACGCTCTCCCTGAAAAGTGATCTGCATAAATGATTTGGGGGAATAGCAATCGGTTACGCTGATGCAGGTCGGTACTGCAACGCTTCCGCCAAGTGTTCGCGGGTAATTGCATCGACCTGTTCAAGGTCTGCCAACGTACGGGCAACCTTTAGTAGGCGGTGGGCTGCTCGCAGTGACAATGTCAGTCGTTCGCAAGCGGATTCCAGCCAGTTTTCATCGGCTGTGGATAACTTGCAGTGTTTGCGCAGGCCCGGCAGATCGAGGAATGCATTGGCGCAGCCTTGGCGTTTGTGTTGCCGCTCTCTTGCGTCGGCGACCAGTGCTGCCGCAGTTGCTGTGTCGTCGCCAGGCTTTGGGGCGGGGTTCAAAGCGGTCGCCTCCCGAGCGACGGTCAGGTGCAGGTCGATGCGATCCAGCAATGGCCCGGACAGTTTGTTGCGGTAGCGCTGGACCATGTCCGGTGAGCAGGAGCAGCGTCCACTCGGCTCGCCAAGATATCCACAGGGGCAAGGGTTCATTGCTGCCACCAATTGGAAACGCGCCGGGAAGCGCACGCGGTCTTTGGCGCGGGATATCACGATGTGACCGGACTCCAGCGGCTCCCGCAATACCTCCAGTACCTTTCGATCAAACTCCGGGAGTTCGTCCAAAAACAGTACGCCATGGTGAGCGAGGGTGATTTCGCCGGGCTGAGGCCGTGAGCCGCCCCCGACCAGTGCCGGGCCTGAAGCAGAGTGATGAGGTTGGCGAAAAGGTCGTTGGGGCCAATGACTCAAGGGTACACAGCTAGAGACCGATTGAATGGCTGCGACCTCAAGTGCTTCATTCTCGGTCAATGGCGGCAAAAGCCCCGGTAAACGACTGGCTAACAGGGTTTTCCCCGTTCCTGGCGGCCCACTGAACAGCAAATTATGTGCGCCTGCCGCCGCAATCAGCAGCGCACGCTTGGCTGACATTTGGCCTTGCACCTCATTCAAATCTGGATACGGCATGCTGGCGTACAGCAAGCCATTGGATACGTAGGGCTCGATCGGCGTGTGTCCGTTGAAGTGCCCAACGACCTCAAGCAAATGTTCCACCGCGATCACCTTTAATCCCGACGCCAGGCACGCCTCTTCGGCATTGGCTCGCGGCACCACCAGCGTCCTCCCGGCCTTGCGCGCCGCCAAGGCTGCCGGCAATACACCGCGAACCGCCCGCACTGCGCCAGATAGTGCCAATTCTCCCAGACATTCCACGTCATCCAGTGTCAACGTTGGTACTTGCACGCTGGCCGACAGAATCCCCAAGGCAATCGCAAGGTCGAATCGCCCGCCGTCTTTCGGCAAATCTGCCGGGGCGAGATTCAAAGTGATGCGTCGTGCCGGAAATTGGAGACCGGAATTGATGATCGCGCTTCGAACCCGGTCCTTGCTTTCCTTCACAGCAGCTTCCGGCAAACCGACCATTGTCAGGGAGGGCAAACCGTTAGCCAGGTGAACTTCGACGGTGACGGCGGGCGCGTCTACACCAATCTGGGCGCGGCTGTGGACGATGGAGAGGGACATGGTCGTTCCTTGAGCTTTACGGGAACCGCTTCCTGCGGTTTTTTGAAGGGTAGCCGGCTAGCATGACAACGCAGGCGCCAAACTTTCGCAGAATGTTGCGAGTCGCTTTCTGGTTGGTGAAGCGTAAGCGAGCATGGAGTGCCGGCGTAATCAGCCTGGGGATGAGGTTTTTGTAGGACCTTGCCGAGATACATGAAGGACGTCGGCCAAAGAGCGTGGGGGCGCTTGTGTGCTAGAGAGCTCTGCTTATGATCAGAGCAGATCAAGTTCTCAGGAGGTGAAATGAACACGAGTGGAATGCGGCCGATACATCCCGGGGAAATCCTTGAAAAGGAGTTTCTTGGGCCGTTGGGTTCTACGGTGGCGGATCTTCCATACCGGTTGTGCATGTTCGAGGCTGAAGTGATTGAACTGGTGGCACAGAACCGAGATGTCAGTCCTGACCTCGCCAGAAAGTTATCCATGCACCTGAACACCACGCCCGAATTCTGGCTGAATTTGCAGTCGACCTACGATCTGCGTCGTGCCGAAAACGGGCATGGGTGATTTTCAGGTACTTATAGCAACTGGAGGACTCGCGAAGCTCGCTTCCACCACGGCGCATTGACCGCGATTCGTGGTCTTTCCCTGCTCGGTAGCATCTGCGGAACATCCTGCAACCGAATCCACGGCTGATTATTCCAGTGCAACAAACTCAACGTCATCTCAGGCCAGTTCAATAAGCTCAGGGTCGGGCGTTCGGTTGAAGTCGGTTGCTGTGCATCCCTGAGGGCGGGGACCACGTCGTGGGTTAGCCATTCGCGTAGGCCCCGGTATTCGGGGCAGTAGTGGTAGACCAATAGGGCGTAGACGCCGGATTCGCTGATTAGCAGGGTGTCTTCGATGACGCCGTGGATGAGGGCTTGCGCGAACTGGTGTTGATCGGGGTCGAGTTTTCGTACGGCGCGTTCGTCAAGGAAAAGGCGGAGTAGTCGGCCAAGGTCGCGGGCGCTGAACCAGGGTTGGTTTTCGAGGAGGAGGGCGTGGAGGTTGAGTTTGTGGCGGGTGAAGACGTGGGGAACCAGATAGTTATCGTTCATAGAGCAGTTCTCGGATGCGAATGAAGAAAACTGCCTCTGATCGTCGCCAAACGAAAAGGGTGGCAGCTATGCGCGGGTTGGCGAACCGGTGCACCCGAAAACCGGTAGACCCGAAGGTCTCCCACGCACAGCCGCCATAATTCGAGATGGGAATAATTCCCTGGTTCGAACGTGGTCACGGTGCGTCGGATGCTGTCCAGGTCGCCAAACCCAGTGCTGAATATTCAGCTGAGAATGAGCTTAGGAACCTGAGCTTCACGGCGCTATCGGACGGCGGTGGTGATCTTTGTAGGACGTTGCCGAGATGGTGGCGGGGCAGAAGATCAAAAGCTCGCAGCCCTCGGCAACTCCTACAGATAAATCTGAAGGTCGTTCCGACCTTATCGCGAGCAGGCTCGCTCCCACAGTGGATTGGGCTCCATCGTGGGATCTGCGGTATTACTCCGCAGGCGGAATCAGCTTCGCTTCCAGCTCCGCCACCTTCGCCTCAAGACTCTCCAACCGCGCCCGGGTGCGTGCGAGCACGACCATCTGGCTATCAAACTCTTCCCGGCTGACCAGGTCGAGCTTGCTGAAACCGCTCTGCAACAGTGCCTTGAACTGGCTTTCGATTTCGCTTTTCGGCAGCGGGGTATCGCCGCTGAAGAGGCGGGAGGCGGTGCCCGTCAGGGCGTCTAGGAAGTCTTTGGGCGCGAGCATGGGAAAGGTCCTGGAAACATTGGCGGGCAGTGTATCACGCAGTGTCTATAGTCAATTCCGGTAGCCAACCGGCGCACGTTTTTCGCGCATGCGGACGGACGGCAACGCACTGTTGTTGTGCGTTAGTTCTCGGGTAAATCAGGGTGGCGGACTGCTGTATTGGCCAAAGGATTGAATTCAGTAGGTTTTGTCGAGATGGCAAGCTTTCTGCTTAGTGACTATCAACCCATGCACTGATGCAGTCGCTGTGTCGAATGCAGTGCGCCAGGCGAAACGGGGGGAAGTGTTTCGTTCGGGGTGGTTAGCTGGAGTCGGACGGGCATTCAAGGCCGACGATGCGTTACAAAGCCAGGCACTGCGCTTAGACTTGAGACGGGTTTGTTTTCCTGGGGCAAGTCCACCAATTCGGGAGAGAGTTTTCATGAAGCTAGTCACTGCCATCATCAAGCCGTTCAAACTGGACGACGTACGCGAGTCGTTGTCCGAGATCGGCGTGCAGGGCATTACCGTTACTGAAGTCAAAGGCTTCGGTCGGCAGAAGGGTCACACCGAGCTGTATCGCGGCGCGGAATACGTGGTCGATTTTCTGCCTAAGGTGAAGATCGATGTCGCCATTGACGACAAGGATCTGGATCGGGTTATCGAGGCGATAACCAAGGCGGCCAACACCGGCAAGATCGGTGACGGCAAGATCTTCGTGGTCAATCTGGAACAGGCGATTCGCATCCGTACCGGCGAAACCGATACCGACGCAATCTAAGCCGCCACAAACCCAACGCCCCAGGAGAAAACAATATGACTCTGCGTAAATTCGCAGGGCTAGGAGCCCTGTTGTCCCTCGTAATGCCCGGCCTGGCTTTGGCGGCAGACGAAGTGGCAGCCCCAGTCCTGAACTCCGGCGATACCGCCTGGATGATGACCTCGACAGCCCTCGTGCTGTTCATGACCATTCCTGGCCTCGCGCTGTTCTACGGCGGCATGGTTCGGTCCAAAAACATTCTTTCCGTGATGATGCAGTGCTTCGCCATTACCGGTCTGATCAGCATCCTGTGGGTCATTTATGGCTATAGCATCGCGTTCGACACGACTGGCATGGAGCAGGGCGTCGTCAACTTCAATTCGTTCATTGGCGGCATGGGCAAGGCATTCCTCGCCGGTGTCACGCCATCGAGCCTGACCGGTCCTGCGGCGCTGTTCCCTGAGGCGGTGTTCATCACCTTCCAGATGACCTTCGCCATCATCACCCCAGCGCTGATCGTCGGTGCCTTCGCCGAGCGGATGAAGTTCTCCGCCATGCTGATCTTCATGGGCGTGTGGTTCACCCTGGTTTACGCACCGATTGCGCACATGGTCTGGTCCGGCAACGGCGGCCTGATGTGGGACTGGGGCGTGCTCGACTTCGCCGGCGGCACCGTGGTGCACATCAACGCCGGTGTGGCGGGTCTGATTGCCTGCCTGGTGCTGGGCAAGCGTAAAGGCTTCCCGACCACCCCAATGGCTCCGCACAACCTCGGTTACACCCTGATGGGCGCCGCGATGTTGTGGGTCGGCTGGTTCGGCTTCAACGCCGGCTCCGCTGCTGCGGCCAACGGCACGGCCGGCATGGCGATGCTGGTGACCCAGATCGCAACCGGCGCTGCGGCACTGGGCTGGATGTTCGCCGAGTGGATCACTCACGGTAAGCCAAGTGCACTGGGTATCGCCTCGGGTGTGGTTGCCGGTCTGGTGGCAATCACTCCAGCCGCTGGCACCGTGGGCCCGATGGGCGCGCTGGTCATCGGCCTGGCGGCCGGTGTTGTGTGCTTCGTCTGCGCCACGACCCTGAAGCGCAAACTCGGTTATGACGATTCCCTGGATGCGTTCGGCGTACATGGTATCGGCGGTATTCTCGGCGCGATACTGACCGGTGTGTTCGCTGCACCGGCCCTGGGTGGCTTCGGTACCGTCACCGACATCGGTGCACAAGTCTGGATTCAGTGCAAAGGCGTAGGCTTCACGGTGATCTACACCGCGATCGTCACCTTCATCATTCTCAAGGTCCTGGACGCCGTCATGGGCCTTCGGATCACCGAAGAGGAAGAGGCTGTCGGCATCGATCTGGCACTCCATAACGAACGCGGCTACAACTTGTAAGACGCGCATAAAAACTTGCCCGGCTTGCCGGGCATTTTTTTGTCTGGCGTTTGTCAGTGAGGTACTGCTGAAAGGTTTTTTCGTACACGTTCAGGGGCGTTTACGACGGGCGTTCTTCTGCGGCCGATGGCTTACATCATTGAAGGAATATTAGGGCCTTTGTTTTTTCCCAGAGCGCGCTAGAATGCGCCCCGAACGTGCGGAGAACTGTATGTGGCAACAGACTCTGATTACCCTGCGGGCAAGGCCCCGGGGCTTTCATCTGGTAACGGACGAGTTACTCGCCGGCCTGCCTGAACTCAAGGCGTGTCGGGTCGGTCTGTTGCATCTGTGGCTGCAGCATACCTCGGCGTCGTTGACCATCAACGAGAACGCCGATCCGGCGGTACGTCGCGACTTCGAACGGTTTTTCAATCGTCTGGTCCCACAAGGAACAGACGGCTATGAGCATAACGACGAAGGCCTGGACGACCTCCCGGCGCACTTCAAGGCCAGCGTGCTTGGCTGTCAGCTCAGTTTGCCGATCTCGGCAGGCCGACTGGCGCTGGGGACCTGGCAAGGTGTTTATCTGGGCGAGCACCGTGATTTTGGCGGTGCCCGTAAAGTCCTCGCCACCGTGCACGGTGAAGAGGCATGAACCGCTGGTCACCAGCGGTTATTGAATTTTTCCGGCGACTGTCGACAGACGGTGAAGCTGGGCTATAACTAATCTGCTTTTCGCAAGTCATGAGGTAGAACATGAGCGACGATGATCTGGAAAACGACGACCTCGAAGTAGGCGACGACGACGAAACCGAAGAAGGTCTGGAAGCAGCGGCCGAAGACGTCGCTGAAGACGACGGTGGTGAAGCGCCCGTTCCGACCGCCAAAGGCAAAGCCAAGGCTGCGGTATCGGTCGATGAGCTGCCGAGCGTTGAAGCCAAGAACAAGGAACGCGATGCACTCGCGCGGGCCATGGAAGAGTTTTTGGCCAAGGGCGGCAAGGTGCAGGAAGTAGAGGCCAACGTGGTCGCCGATCCTCCCAAGAAGCCTGATAACAAGTACGGCAGCCGGCCTATCTAGGCGTCTGCCCTTGCTTGCTGAAAAAGCCCGCCGTCGCTGCGGGCTTTTTCATTGCTGGTACAAATGTCTTGGGCCTGACGCAACCCTGTAGGAGCCGAGCAAGCTCGGCTCCTACAGGGGCAGTGTGTGAATTCAAGGTCAGTGCCGGGAGTTCCACAGAGCCAACAACGCCGGCAATTCGGTCAGGCTGCGAATCTCCGCGTCAGGCAGGCGATCAGCTTCCCACACCTTGCCTTGCGGGTTAAACCAGACCGCCCGCAACCCGGCCTGCTGCGCCCCGGCAATGTCATCGCCCGGATGATCACCAATATGCACGGCCGTCTCGGGCGTTGCTCCCCCGCGCTGCAACGCCTCATGAAACAAACGCGCATCAGGTTTGGCGATGCCGATATCTTCGGCACACAGCGCAAACTTGAAGTAGTCCGCCAGCCCTAACCGGCGTACATCGGCGTTGCCATTGGTGACCACGCCCAAGGCGTAGTGCTTGGCCAGTGTTATCAGGGTCGGCTCGACTTCGGGGAAAACGTCGATCTGATGCCGCGCATGCAAAAACACTTCGAAGCTTTTCTCTGCGAGATCGGTCGCCTGGCCATGGTCGTAACCAGCCTCTTCCAACGCATGGAACAACACCCGACGGCGCAATGCGCTGATGCGATGTTTGAGTCCCGGTTCGCTGCTCAGGATCCGCTCCCGAATGGCCCACAAATGCTCTACCGGCACGCCCCCAAGGTTCGGCGCATGCTCGGTCAGCCATTCACGCAGTACGGCTTCGGCGCTGAGGATCACCGGGGCGGTGTCCCACAGGGTGTCGTCGAGGTCGAAGGTGATCAATTGGATGGTCATGAGTCATCGCCCTTAATGCGTTTGGCTCGTGGATGGGCGCTGTCGTAAACCGCGGCCAGGTGCTGGAAGTCCAGGTGGGTGTAGATTTGGGTGGTCTTGATGTCTGAGTGGCCGAGCAGTTCCTGCACTGCGCGCAGGTCTTGCGAGGATTCCAGCAAGTGGCTGGCAAAGGAGTGCCGCAGCATGTGCGGGTGCAGGTTTTGCCCCAGCTCACGCTCGCCCGCCGCCTTGACCCGAACCTGAATGGCCCGTGGGCCGAGGCGCCGGCCTTGCTGGCTGACGAATACGGCGTCGTCCGCCGGGTTGGTCATGGCCCGCAGCGGCAACCAGAGTTCCAGGGCTTCGCGTGCTTTTTTGCCGACCGGCAGCAGACGGGTTTTGCTGCCCTTGCCCAGCACTTGAACCATGCCGTCGGCCAGGTCCAGCTGATCCAGATTGAGCCCGGTCAGCTCCGAAAGACGCAATCCAGAAGAATAGAACAGCTCCAGAATCGCCTGATCCCGCCGCGCCAGGAAATCATCTTCCACCGCGCCTTCCAGCAGTTGCAGTGCGCGGTCGGTGTCGAGGGTTTTCGGCAGGCGGCGCTCACCCTTCGGCGGCGCCAGGCCATTGGCTGGGTCGTGGTCGCACAGACCTTCGCGATTCAGATAGTGATAAAGCCCGCGCACCGCCGATAGCAATCGCGCCAGGCTGCGGGACGATTGACCCTGCGAATGCAGGCGGGCGATCAAGCTGCGCAGGCGCTGGATATCCAGTGCGGCCCAGCTGTCGATGTTCTGTTTGACGCAGAAGCCCAGCACCTTGTCGAGGTCGCGGCGATAGGCGTACAGCGTGTGAGGCGACACCTGTCGCTCACTGCGCAGGTGTTCGCAGTAAGCGTCCAGTTGCCGTTCCATGATCAGCGTACCGAGCGCAGGGAGCTGTTGACCCTTGGCAGCACGCGGCCCATGACTTCGGCGATGTAGTTCAGGAACAGGGTGCCGACCGAGCTTTTGTAGTGCTGCGGATCACGGCTGGCGATGGCCAGGATGCCGTGAATGCCTTGGTGGCTGATCGCGACGACGGCAGTGGAGCCGATTTGCTTGCGCTGTTCTTCGCCGAACAGGAAGTCCAGTTCGTGTTCACGCAGGCTGCCGCTGACGCTTTTGTCTTCCGTCAGCAAGCCGCCGATGGCCGTTTGCGCCTCGGCGTGAGTGACCCAGCGGCCCACCGGCATCGGGTTGTCACCCAGCAGGATCAGGCTGACGAAGGGCACCTGGAAGTCTTGGCGCAAGCTGTCTTCGACGCTGATCACCACGTCTTCCAGGCTGGTGGCGTCCATCAGCGCGAGAATCAGGCGGCGGGTCTTGTCGAAGAGTCGGTCGTTGTCGCGGGCCACGTCCATCAAATGCGAGAGACGATGACGCAGTTCGATGTTGCGGTCGCGCAGAATGGTCATCTGGCGCTCGACCAGCGAAATGGTGTCGCCGCGCCGGTGCGGAATACGCATGGCCGGGAGCAGTTCTTCGTGTTCGATGAAGAAGTCCGGATGGGCCTCCAGGTACGCGGCAATCGCCGCCGCCTCAAGGCTTTCGCAAGGGGCTTCGTCGGGCTGCAGGGCGGGAACCTGGGGCTTATCGGTCATGGATTTCGCTCACTCAAAGACGCACTTGTCCTTCATATACGCGTACTGCCGGGCCGGTCATCATGACCGGTTGGCCAGGGCCTGCCCACTCAATGGACAAGCGCCCGCCAGGCAGGTCGATCAATAGCGGCGAGTCCATCCACCCCTGGCTGATCGCGGCCACTGCGGCTGCACAGGCACCGGTTCCGCAGGCCTGGGTTTCCCCGGCGCCACGTTCCCAGACGCGCAACTGTGCACGGCTGCGGTCGATGATCTGGAGAAAACCGACATTGACCCGCGCCGGGAAGCGCGGGTGGTGTTCGATTTTCGGACCCAGTTCATGCACCGGTGCATTGTTGATGTCGCTGACCCGCAGTATCGCATGGGGGTTGCCCATGGACACGGCAGCCAGTTCGACCGGGGTACCATCGACGTCAACCGGATAGCTCAGTGCCTGTTCCGGGGCCACAAACGGAATATCCGCTGGCACCAGGCGCGGTGCGCCCATGTTGACGCTGATCTGGCCGTCGCTCCGCACGTCCAGTTCGATGATGCCGCTTTTGGTTTCGACGCGAATCTGCCGTTTTGCGGTCAAGCGCTTGTCGAGTACGAAGCGGGCGAAACAGCGCGCACCGTTGCCGCACTGTTCCACTTCGGAACCGTCGGAGTTGAAGATCCGATAACGGAAATCCACGTCCGGGTTGCTCGGCGCTTCGACGATCAGCAACTGGTCGAAACCGATACCGGTGTGCCGGTCGCCCCATTGCTTGGCGTGCTTGGGCAGAATATGCGCGTGCTGGCTGACCAGGTCGAGGACCATGAAGTCATTGCCCAGGCCGTGCATCTTGGTAAAACGCAGCAGCATGGGGTTACTCCGGCAGCAGGCTTTCGCCAGCAAACAACTCGGCTACCGTCTCACGGCGACGCACTTCAACTGCCTGATCACCGTCCACCAACACTTCAGCGGCGCGGCCGCGGGTGTTGTAGTTGGAACTCATGACAAATCCATAGGCGCCGGCCGAATGCACAGCCAGCAGGTCGCCTTCTTCCAAGGCCAGCTGACGGTCCTTGGCCAGGAAGTCGCCGGTTTCGCAGATTGGGCCAACGATATCGTAGGCACGCGCGGCCGTATCACGCGGGCGCACAGCGGTGACGTCCATCCAGGCCTGATACAGCGCCGGGCGGATCAAGTCGTTCATGGCCGCATCGACGATGGCGAAGTCTTTGTGTTCGGTGTGCTTGAGGTACTCGACCTGCGTCAGCAGCACGCCGGCATTGGCCACGATGAAGCGGCCCGGTTCGAACACCAGCGCCAGGTCACGACCGTCGAGCCGCTCGCGCACAGCCTTGATGTAATCGCCAGCCAATGGCGGCTCTTCATCGCGGTAACGTACACCCAAACCACCACCCAGATCGATGTGGCGCAGGTAGATGCCGCAGTCGCCGAGGCGGTCGACCAGGCCCAGCAGGYGGTCGAGGGCATCGATGAACGGGGGCAGGGTGGTCAGTTGCGAGCCGATGTGGCAATCGACACCGAGGATTTCCAGGTTTGGCAGCTGCGCGGCACGGACGTACACGTCTTCCGCGTCAGCGATGGCGATACCGAACTTGTTCTCTTTGAGACCGGTGGAAATGTACGGGTGCGTGCCCGCGTCAACGTCCGGGTTAACACGCAACGAGATCGGTGCGCGAACGCCCAGTTCGGCGGCAACTACTTGAAGGCGTTCCAGCTCATCGGTGGATTCGACATTGAAGCAGTGCACGCCGACTTCCAGGGCGCGACGCATGTCGTCACGGGTCTTGCCGACACCGGAGAACACGATCTTGTCGGCGCTGCCGCCAGCGGCCAGAACACGCTCCAGCTCGCCACGGGAAACGATGTCAAAACCGGCGCCCAAACGCGCCAGGACATTCAGTACGCCCAGGTTGGAGTTGGCCTTGACCGCAAAGCAAACCAGATGCGGCATGCCGGCCAGTGCATCGGCATATGCCAGATACTGAGTTTCGATGTGCGCGCGGGAGTAGACGTAGGTCGGTGTGCCGAAACGTTCGGCGATGGCAGACAGGGCCACACCTTCCGCGAACAGCTCACCGTCACGGTAATTAAAAGCGTCCATGTCGTTCCCTTATTGGTAGACGTCGTGCTTGTGTGCTTTGGATGCAGGCTGCTGTTGCGACGACTTGGCCTGCTCGATAGGGTCCTGGTCTTCGTCTGGCAGATACAGCGGGCCTTTTTGACCACAGGCCGATAAAAAGCTGACAAAAGCGACGAGCGAAGCGAGCGCAGCAAAGGACGAGATCAGGCGCTTCATGGCGAAATCCTTGAAAATGCATTAATTGCGCCGGAGTATACCGGCCACCCGACAGCTTGCCTATGCGATGGGGCTCCCGTCTGGCGGGGCTTGGCAGATCCGGTCAGCCAAGCGCAACCCTTGTGGGAGCGAGCCTGCTCGCGAAGGCGGAGTGTCAGTCAACCAAGATGTTGAATATGATGTCCTCTTCGCGAGCAGGCTCGCTCCCACAGGTTTCGTTATCCTTTGCAATCACCGGGGCTCGCCCGTATCTTGCGGCGCTTGAGCGTGAACAGACACTTTTTGAGGTTGCCGCAATGAGTTTGACCGAAGCCCGTTTCCACGATCTGGTCGATGCCACCCAGCAGACGCTGGAGGATATTTTTGACGAGTGTGACCTGGATATCGATCTGGAGAGCTCGGCCGGTGTGCTCACCGTCAAGTTTGAAAACGGCAGCCAGTTGATTTTCAGCCGCCAGGAACCGCTGCGTCAGCTGTGGCTGGCGGCCGTCTCCGGTGGTTTCCACTTCGACTACGACGAAGAGAGCAAGCGCTGGATGTGCGACAAGAGCGACGAGCAACTAGGCGAAATGCTGGAGCGCATCGTCAAGCAGCAAGCGGACGCCGACCTGGATTTCGAAGGTCTGTGAGGTCGTGACCCAGCCTGCGCCCGTCCGCGCGCCTAAACCGCTCTACAGCAATGTCAGCCCGGCGGTGCCTTCGCCGTGCAGCGGTGTGTGCCGGCTGGACGAGCAGAAGGTCTGCCTTGGGTGTTTTCGTCATGTCGAAGACATCCGCGAATGGCGCTCGGCGGATGATGAGCGGCGACGGGTTATTTGCGCGCAGGCTTCTCAGCGCAAGAACTCCGCCTGAAGCCATAACACGACCTGTTGCAGCTGGCGAAGCCTGCGTCCGGCTGCTACAAAGTGTGTCTGTCGCGCCTGGCTTGTATATTTATTGAGCTGTGATAGTGTCCAGAAACGCCTCAACCCATCGAGGCTCCGTGAAAACCCCGTCTTTTTCTGGCGGGGTTTTGCTTTTTCTGTGCAGAAGAAAGGAGTCTGCCTCAATCATGACCGCACCTTCCATCACCCTTACTCGTCTGGACGTGCAACGTCTGGAGCGCCTGATCGACAGCCTGGATGACACGCTGCCGGGCGTAATCGCGCTGCAAACCGAACTGGACCGCGCCGATACCGTGGTCGGTCACGATGAAGTGCCTGCCGATGTCGTGACCATGAACTCTCGCGTGCATTGCCGTGAAGAAAGCAGTGGCAAGGACTATCACCTGACCCTGGTTTATCCCAAGGATGCCAACGCCGACGAAGGCAGGATTTCCATTCTGGCACCGGTCGGCAGTGCACTGCTGGGTCTGAAGGTTGGCCAGCACATCGACTGGCCGGCACCGGGCGGCAAGACTCTCAAGCTGACGTTGCTGGAAGTCGAATCACAACCTGCCCATGGCGGCGACTTCCCGGAATAACGCCTCTCAGACCTGTTCGAGCGCCTCGTTCAACGAGCGCTCTAGGTCAGCCTTGTAGCGCAGGTACAGATTGCTGGAACTCTGACCATCACCAAGCAGGCCCGAGAGGCCCAGGTCGGTGATGTAGCAGCGATAGCGTTCGGTTTCGCGGCGCTGCTCGACAATCTCTTGCACGACCACACTGAACAGTTGGTCGCCATGTTCCAGCTCTGAAAACTCTCGCTGATTGCAATACAACGTCACCTGCACCTTTCCAGGCGCGGCGTTGCCGATGATTGCCTGCACGTCGTAGAACGGTTTGTTGACCGGCGTTTGTGGCGCTGATCGCGGCTCGACCCGGCGCGCCCGTCCGGGGCCGGACGGCAGCAGTTGGTAGTACAGCGTGTCCAGGCTCAGGGGTTGCGCGGCGTCCATCGGCAACATGGCATCGCGCCGGTACTGGATCGATTGCAGGAAACGTTGCAGCGGCACCAACAGACTGTGTTCGTCGTGATAGGGCAAGCGTTGTTGCCACAGCGCATTGAATTCATCCAGAACATAGAGATCGGCCTGATCCTCGTTGATCCTGTAGAACACCTGAATGCACTCGGCCTGACCCATCGGCAGGATGAGCGCGAGGTCGTGGTCTTCCAGCGCCATCGGGTCCAGGTGCAGCGGGCTGTGCCTGGCCAGTTCCTCACCCAGGTAATCGATCAGCGCCGGCAAGGTGGCGATGGCGACGTGATGAACCTGGCCCGGCACTAATTCCAGGACGTGATAGTGCTGTTGGACCTGGATCAGGTAGCGGTGATTAAGGTCGCTTAGCAGCAGGTTCTGCGCGGTGTCGATCACCTCTTCAACCCTGCGGGCAATGAACTGCGCGCGGTTATGGCAGAAGCAGCGAACCCGTAATTTGGGCTGCTGTCGCTCGCTCGGCAAATTGTTGAGGTAAGCGCTCAGGCAGTCGAGCAGGGCGTGAGGGCCGTCGAAGCGGCTGACCAGCACTTCGTTCCAGCTGTTGAGCGTGACCTGGTCCAGCGTCAGCACCAGGTTCTCGCGGACACCGGCATAGCTGAGGGAGTCGGTGCGCTCGGTGGTCATCAGGATGTTCATGTCGCGATGGTGCTTGAGCGGATCGACGCCAACGTTCACCAGGACCAACACTTCGCTCGGTATGCTCGCGCGCAACAAAGGTTCCTCTGCGATGGTAGGCAGGGGCAGCGCGATGCTTTGTTGCAGGCTGCCGAGCAGGTTGAACAGCTCGAACTCGCTCAGGTCGCTGGTGCCGGGGTGCAGGGCGAGCCGTGTGCTGCTGTCGATAACGCCATTGCGGTGGCACCAAGTGAGTAATTCGAGCAGTTGGCGGCTGCGTTTGATCGGCGCGAAATGCTCCCACTCCTGAGCGCTCAGGCTGCCGTTGTACAAGCCCCACTGGGTTTGCCCCGGCTCTTTCTTGTTGGGCGCCTGCACCAGCGTCAGCGTGTCTTCGGCCAGGTCCGGGGCGATGCCCGGGTTAATAAATTCGACCTTGTCGGCCTTGCGCTCAAAGGCCGCGTACAGTCGTCGACCCAACACGTTGAGGTCGCGTTTGTTGATCAGGCTGACGGTGTGTTCGGTATGGGCGAATTGGGTCAAGAAGCGGTAGCTGTAATTCAGTTCGTTAACCAGAGCGCGGCGTTCAGAGCTGACCTGACGGACTTTCCATTGGCTGCGGCTATCGAGCAGCGCCAGCTGCCGCTGATCCCAGCCCCATTCTTGAGCCAGCCGCTCAAGCAATGAGCGTTGCCAGCTTTGAGTGCGGCTGTTGCCGGTGAGTTTGCGATTGACCTTCAGGTACAGCGCGCGGCGTACCAGTTCCAGCCGTTGCGGTTCGCCCCGGGCCTTGAGGTATTCCTCGATGCGCCGGTAGACCACGATGTAAGGGTCCAACTCGTCTAGGTCCAGGTGATTGGCGAATACGGCTTGCTTGAAACGCAGGCTCAGGCAATGAACCTTCGGGTGTTCGCTGGCGTAGACCTCGGTCAGCAGCAGTTTGAGCACCGACTTGTAGGGCGACTCGATGCCCTTGAACAACTGCCAGAGCCCCGCACCGATGAATTCGCCGGGAGGAATGCAGGCCAGATGCCCCAGGTCCAGGTTTTCATCGGCACGAATGAAGCGTTTGGACAGGAGCGTGTGGGTGTATCGGTCGTAGGCTGATTCTTCGTAGACCGGCACCAGCCACCAGATCGGTGTGCGGCCCGCCAGCCAGATGGCAGTGCGGTAGAACTCGTCCAGCAGCWGGTAATGCTGGGTGGTGCCGCAGTCTTCGGAACTCAACTGGGAGTCGCGCTCGCCAAGCACGAAGCGCGTCGGGTCGATCAGGAAGAAGTGCGCCTCGGCACCCTGGCTGGCGGCCCAGACTTCCAACAGTTGGCACTTTTTACGCAACTCAGCGAGTTCGCTTTCTCTGAGGTCCGGAGCATGACAGACCCAAACGTCCATGTCGCTTTGATCGGCTTGAGCCAGCGTGCCAAGGCTGCCCATCAGGAACAGGCCGTGGATCGGTCGCGGCGGATTGCTGCCGTGGCGCGGTTTGTAAGAGAACGAGCGGGTCAGGCGCTGCGCTTCCGCGAGCGCATTGGCATCCGGCTCGAAGTTCGACAGCCCGGCCGGCGTACTGCTGGAAACATACCCCGGCAATAACGGATGATTAACATGGAAAAACAGCGGTAGCAGCGTCAGCACTGTTTGCTGGCGGGTCGACAACCCTTCCTTGGCCCGGGTCATGCGACCTTCATTGAGCGTTAGAAAGCGCGCACGCAGTTGGCTGAGAACCTTGCGGTCGATTCCCTCGTCCAGATCGGGGCGGATTTCATCGGTGCGGGACATGTCAGCTCAAACCGGCTCGCGAGGCTCGGAAGTGGGGTCGGCGGATAAGGGGCAGTTTAGCGCCTCGGGCTCGCCACTCTTAAGCTGAATTTGTTTTTGACGTCAGGTTTTTATCGCGCGGGTGAGGAAGGTCGCGGAGTGTGCCCGCGGAAATCCCGGTTGTAGGGGTTCCCGTGGGCGATGTGGTGATCTTCAGGCTGTTTCTTCGACGCTCAGAATGGTCAGCAGCGTCTGCACATTTTGTGCAGCATCACGCCCCAGGCTGGTCAGGTAACCGCCATCGGGCTGGTCGATCAGTTCTTTTTCATACAAGCGTTGGGCGGCAGCAATGGCTTTCGGAGCAGCGGTCTGATGAATTTTCAAACCTTCCTGGGAACTGTCCAGGTTGAAGAGTGCGAGGATTTCCAGTTCGGCAACCAACTCAGGGGTAAGCGACATAAGGACTCCAGACTTTCTAGGAATTGGACGACAGCGCCCCTAAGGTGAGCCCACTTGTGCGGCATGTCCAGTGCCTGCGTCAGGGTTTTTTCACCTCGGGAAGCATTCCCCGGCGGGTGGTGCGGCAGCGGGGTGCGTACCAGTGTAGTCAGGGTATGGGGGAAGGCAGGATTGATGGGTGACAATTTGTGTAGGAGCGGATTGCCCGCTCCCGTACGGTGCTCGTTTACTTTTTTTCCGGTGGCAATTCCGGCAGCGCGCGCAGCGCCGTTTCGTACCATTCGGTATTGAACGCGCGGTCTTCTTCGAGGATCGCATCAATTTCTACCGCCAACACGTGCGCCATCAAGTTGAGGATTTCTTCGCGCTCGTAACCGACCAGCGTCAACTTGTTGAAGGTCGCTTTGGCCGCCGGCGGGTTGTCGCTTTCAATCTGGTTTTCGATGGCTTCGATCAGGGTGTTTTCGGCGAACTCTTCTTCGTCGATCTCGATATCAGTTGGCTCGCTCATGGCAGGCTCCTCAAGTTAAGGCGGCCAGTTTACCTGCATTCAGCGTTGTGATGCTGCTGGCAAGAATCGCGCGGTCGTTCTATAAAACAGGACTGCCAACCCCGCACGGCCTGGAGGCTTTGTGATGCTCAAGCTTTATGGATTTTCCGTCAGTAACTACTACAACATGGTCAAACTGGCGCTGCTGGAGAAGGGACTGCCGTTCGAAGAAGTACTGTTTTACCCTGGCCCGAGCCCCGAAGCACTGGCCATCAGCCCGCGCGGCAAGGTGCCAGTGCTGCGCACCGAGCAAGGGTTCATCAACGAAACAGCGGTGATCCTCGAATACATCGAACAAAGCCAGAAAGGCACGCCGCTGCTGCCGAGCGATCCTTTCGAGCGTGCACAGGTACTGGCGCTGGCCAAGGAAATCGAGCTGTACATCGAGTTGCCGGGACGAATGTGCTACGGCGAGGCGTTTTTTGGCATGCAGGTGCCGGAGGCGATCAAGGAGAGAACCAAAGCGGAGTTGCTGCTTGGGTTTGCCTCGTTGGCGCGGCACGGCAAGTTCGCCCCTTATGTGGCGGGGGACAGTCTGAGCATTGCCGACATTTATTTCTTGTATAGCGTGCCGTTGGCGTGTGCGGTGGGGAAAAAACTGTTTGGCCTGGATTTGCTGGCCGAGATGCCGGCGGCCAAGGCGCTGCTGGAGCGTCTGGGGGATAATCCGAATGTGCAGCGGATTGCGGCGGACAGGGAGGCGGCGATGCCAGCGTTTATGGCGATGATCGCGTCCAAGAAGTAGGTTTTGTAGCGATTTAACAATCGCATTCGCGAGCAGGCTCGCTCCCACAGGGTCCGGTGTGTTCAACACTATTCACTGTAGGAGCGAGCCTGCTCGCGAAGCTTTTAGCGGCTGGCGAGCAACGCCTGGCCGCGAACCACTGCCAGCTTGACCTGCGCCGGTGCAGTGCCGCCGATATGGTTGCGCGCATTGACCGAACCTTCCAGGGTCAGCACGGCAAACACGTCCTGATCAATCTGGTCGCTGAATTTGCGCAGCTCTTCCAGGCTCATTTCCGCCAGATCCTTGCCGCTTTCCACGCCGTACTTCACGGCATGACCAACGATTTCGTGGCAGTCACGGAACGGCAGGCCACGGCGCACCAGGTAGTCAGCCAGGTCGGTAGCGGTGGAGAAGCCGCGCAGCGCTGCTTCGCGCATCATTGCGTGCTTGGGTTTGATCGCCGGGATCATGTCGGCAAAGGCCCGCAACGAGTCGCGCAAAGTATCGGCGGCGTCGAACAGCGGTTCTTTGTCTTCCTGGTTGTCCTTGTTGTAGGCCAGCGGTTGGCCTTTCATCAAGGTCAGCAAGCCCATCAGGGCGCCGAAGACGCGACCGGACTTGCCGCGAACCAGTTCCGGCACGTCGGGGTTTTTCTTTTGCGGCATGATCGAGCTGCCGGTGCAGAAGCGGTCCGGCAGATCGATAAACTGGAACTGCGCGCTGGTCCACAGCACCAGCTCTTCGGAGAAGCGCGACAGGTGCATCATCGCGATGCTGGCCGCCGAGCAGAACTCGATGGCGAAGTCACGATCGGACACGTTGTCCAGCGAGTTGCCGCCGACGGCGTCGAAGCCCAGCAGCTGCGCGGTGTATTCGCGGTCGATCGGGTAGGTGGTGCCGGCCAGCGCGGCGCTGCCCAATGGCATGCGGTTGGTACGCTTGCGGCAGTCGACCAGACGCTCGTAGTCGCGGCTGAGCATTTCGAACCAGGCCAGCATGTGGTGCCCGAAGGTCACGGGCTGCGCGGTTTGCAGGTGGGTGAAGCCGGGCATGATGCTGCCGGCTTCGCGCTCGGCCTGCTCCAGCAAGCCTTTTTGCAGGCGGGTGATTTCGCTCAGGATCAGGTCGATCTCGTCGCGCAGCCACAGGCGAATGTCGGTAGCAACCTGGTCGTTACGGCTGCGGCCGGTGTGCAGCTTCTTACCGGTGACGCCGATGCGGTCGGTCAGGCGTGCCTCGATGTTCATGTGCACGTCTTCGAGGTCGATGCGCCAGTCGAATTGACCGGCCTCGATTTCACCCTGGATGGTGTTCAGGCCATCGATGATGCTGTCACGCTCGGCATCGGTCAGCACGCCAACCTTTGCCAGCATGGTTGCGTGGGCGATCGAACCCATGATGTCGTGGCGATACAGGCGCTGGTCGAAAGTGACGGAGGCGGTGAAGCGGGCGACGAAGGCGTCGACGGGTTCACTGAAGCGGCCGCCCCAGGACTGATTGGTCTTGTCAGTGCTCATGAATTCGCTCGTATCGGCTGGAGAAAAGTGACGTTGAAAGCTGTTGCGGATAATAACAGGGTTGCCAATCCTGTCGTTGACACTGGTCGATACGTTTTTTTCTTATGCCGCGGTCCATACTCAAGGAGTCTTTACCAAATTGAGCAACGATATTTGTCAATTGAGCAATATCGTCCCGGCAACCGTCTACAGTTGGACAGTAGTATCCGCGCACTTCCTGGTGCGAGAACCGACTATAAGAAGAGGGGGTGTTCATATTGTGTATCGGCAAACCCTACGGCGATCCCTCGCTAACGCGGGCCAGAGCCTCCAATCACGCGGCAGTTGAAAATTTAGCCGCCGATTTCGCGGCACTTTTTGGCCCTCGCGCTAGTCTTAGCGTGGATCGCGGTGACGGACGTCACTTCACCTGTCTACGCTATCCTTGTGCGAGACTCACGCAGGAATCCAGCGCAATATGAATGTCCTGATCGTTGATGACGAACCCTTGGCCCGCGAGCGCCTGAGCCGAATGGTCGGTGAACTCGAGGGATACAGTGTCCTGGAGCCCAGCGCCACGAACGGCGAAGAGGCGTTGGCTCTGATCGACAGCCACAAGCCGGATATCGTGCTGCTCGATATCCGTATGCCAGGCCTCGATGGCCTGCAAGTGGCTGCGCGGTTATGCGAACGCGAAACTCCGCCCGCCGTGGTGTTTTGTGCAGGACCCGATGAATTTGCCGTGGAAGCCTTACAGGCCAGCGCCGTAGGCTATGTGGTGAAACCAGTGCGTACTGAACATCTTCAAGATGCATTAAAGAAAGCCGAGCGCCCCAACCGTCTCCAGCTCGCTGCCCTGACACGCCCTGCCGCCGAAAGTGGCAGCGGTCCCCGTAGTCACATCAGTGCGCGAACCCGAAAGGGTATCGAGCTGATCCCGTTGGATCAGGTGGTCTACTTCATTGCCGATCACAAATACGTGACCCTGCGTCACGAAGGCGGCGAAGTGTTGCTGGATGAGCCGCTCAAAGCCCTAGAGGATGAGTTTGGCGACCGATTCGTGCGAATCCACCGCAACGCTCTGGTCGCCCGTGATCGCATAGAACGCCTGCAGCGTACGCCTCTGGGACATTTCCAGCTGTTCCTTAAAGGCTTGAACGGTGACGCATTGATTGTTAGCCGGCGCCATGTGGCTGGCGTGCGAAAAATGATGCAACAGCTGTAATTCGCCGTTCGCAGGCGAGTTGAATAGCTAATTCCGGGATATTCGAGGCCAGGGAGGCCGCGCAGTTTCTGATACAAGTCAAAGTGGATTTGGCTGAGCTGTTATTATCCGCCGTATCTATTCAGTACGGATTGATCCATGTCCACTCGCGAAATCCGCATCGCCACCCGCAAAAGTGCCCTGGCCCTATGGCAGGCCGAGTACGTCAAAGCCCGTCTGGAAGAGGCCCATCCCGGTCTACTCGTGACGTTGGTGCCCATGGTCAGTCGCGGCGACAAGCTGTTGGACTCGCCACTGTCGAAAATCGGCGGCAAGGGCCTGTTCGTCAAAGAACTGGAAACCGCGCTGCTGGACAACGAAGCCGACATCGCTGTGCACTCCATGAAAGACGTGCCGATGGACTTCCCCGAAGGCCTCGGCCTGTTTTGCATCTGCGAGCGTGAAGACCCGCGTGATGCTTTTGTTTCCAACACCTTCGCCAGCCTGGATGAGTTGCCACAAGGCAGCATCGTCGGCACCTCCAGCCTACGCCGTCAGGCCCAACTGCTGACCCGCCGTCCGGATCTGGAAATCCGTTTTCTGCGTGGCAACGTCAATACACGCCTGGCCAAGCTCGATGCCGGTGAGTACGACGCCATTATCCTCGCCTCCGCAGGCCTGATTCGCCTGGGCTTCGAAGACCGTATTACCTCGGCAATCAGTGTCGACGACAGCCTGCCGGCCGGTGGTCAGGGCGCTGTGGGTATCGAATGCCGCACGGCGGACAGCGAAATTCATGCCTTGCTGGCGCCGTTGCATCATCAGGACACCGCCACTCGCGTGACCGCCGAGCGTGCGCTCAACAAACATCTTAATGGCGGTTGCCAGGTACCGATCGCCTGCTACGCCGTGCTGGAAGGTGAGCAGATCTGGTTGCGTGGTCTGGTCGGTGATCCAAGTGGCGGTCTGTTGCTCAGTGCCCAGGCCCGCGCGCCACGCGCCGACGCCGAAGCCTTGGGCGTAAAAGTGGCCGAGGATCTTTTGAGCCAGGGCGCCGAGGATATTCTGAAAGCGGTTTATGGCGAGGCAGGTCACGAGTGACGGGGTGGCGCTTGCTGCTGACCCGCCCTGCGGATGAGTCTGCGGCACTGGGCGATGTTCTCGCGCAAGTGGGGATTTTCAGCAGCAGCTTGCCGCTTTTGGAAATCGAGCCGATCCCTGTCTCTGACACAATGTGCGCGGCGATTCAGAGGCTGGATCGTTGTTGCGCGGTGATCGTGGTCAGTAAACCCGCGGCCAGAATTGGCGTCGAGCTGGTCAGCCAGTATTGGCCGCAACCCCCTGTGCTGAAGTGGTTCAGTGTGGGCGCCGCCACCGCGCAAATCCTTGAGGACGGCGGACTGGACGTGACCTGTCCAGCCGAAGGTGATGACAGCGAAGCATTGCTTGAGCTTGCGCAGTTGCGCGAGGCTATCACCCGGCCCGATCCGAAAGTGTTGATCATGCGCGGGGAAGGCGGGCGCGAACTCCTGGCTGAGCGTTTGCGCGAGCTTGGTGCTAGTGTCGAGTATCTGGAGTTGTACCGCCGGGGCTTGCCGTCCTACCCGCTGGCGGCACTGTCTGACCGGATCGTAGCGGAACGCTTGAACGGGCTGGTGGTCAGCAGTGGGCAAGGTTTTGAGCACCTGCATCAACTGGCCGGCGCTGCCTGGCCACAATTGGCGCGGTTGCCGTTGTTTGTTCCAAGCCCCAGGGTCGCCGAGCTGGCACGTGCTGCCGGGGCCCAAACAGTTGTGGATTGTCGCGGCGCCAGCGCCGCGGCATTGCTGACGGCGTTACGGGAGCATCCCGAACCCGTTCTCTAATGCAAAGGATGGATACGTGAGCGAAACTGCCTTGCCTAAAGATGACGTCCAGCCAGTGCTCGATGCGCGGGTTGAAACTCCGGATGGAACTGCACCGCCTGCCGCCGTGCAACGCCGAGGCAATGGGCTGGCAATCGTCGCGCTGTTGCTCGGCGCTGCCGGTGTTGCGGTGGGTGGTTGGGGCGTCTGGCAGGTGCGTCAACTGCAAACCAATAACCAGCAGCAACTGGCTCAGGTACAGGCTCTGAACGATCAGGCGCAAAACCTCAAGCTCAATGAGCAGCGCATTAGCGCACGCCTGGAACAGTTGCCTGCAGTGGATGAACTGGAAGCGCGCGCCCGTCTGGTGACGCAGTTGCAGGGTGATCAACAGCGCCTGAATCAGCGCCTGGAAACCGTCCTCGGTGCAAGCCGCAAGGACTGGCGTCTGGCCGAAGCCGAGCACTTGCTGCGGCTGGCCAGCCTACGCCTCTCTGCATTGCAGGACATCAGCAGCGCCCAGGCGCTGGTGCAGGGAGCCGACGAAATTCTTCGTGAACAGAACGATCCGGGCTCCTTTGCGGCTCGTGAGCAAGTGGCCAAAACCCTGGTGGCGTTGCGCAGCACCGAGCAGCCGGACCGCACCGGGTTGTTCCTGCGACTGGGCGCTTTGCGTGATCAGGTGATCGACCTGACCGAACTGGCGCCCGAGTACAAAGACCGGGGAGATTCGCTGCTGGGCCTGACTGCCGATGGCGACGGTGCCAGTCGTTGGGCGCAATGGTGGGATCAGATTTCCCGCTACATCCGCATCGACTTCAATGCTGACAAGAATGTTCGCCCATTGTTGGCCGGGCAGAGCCTGAGCCAGGTGCGTCTGGCCCTGAGCCTGGCGCTGGAGCAGGCGCAATGGGCCGCGCTCAATGGTCAGGCAGCTGTGTACACCCAGGCGCTGGCGGAGGCGCGGGATGTGTTGACCGGTAACTTCAACCCGGACAACCCTCAGAGCAAAGTGATGCTTGAGCAGGTCGGTGAGTTGAGCAAGCAACGGGTCACGGTCGTGACGCCGGATCTGACCGCCACGTTGAGCGCGGTCCAGGGGTATCTGGAGCGGCGCAATGTCAACGCCGAAGACTCGATCAAACCGATGGATAAACCGGCCGCAGGTACCGTTCAGGAGGCAACGCCATGAAACGCCTCTATGTGGTCGTATTTCTGGTGATCGCCGCTGCTGCCGCACTGGGATTGGCGATTGCCGAGCATGCCGGTTACGTGCTGATTGCCTATAAGAGCTTCCGTTACGAATCGAGCCTGTGGGCGACCCTGGCGTTGGTCGCGGTATTGTGGCTGCTGTTCTGGGGTATCAAGGTGTTGGTTGAACTGGTGATGACCTCCAGCGGCGTGGTCAACCCCTGGTCGCACCGTAATCGCAGTCGTCGGGTGCAAGTGGCAATCGAGCACGGTCAGCTGGATTTGGCGGAAGGTCGCTGGGCGAGTGCGCAGCGCCATTTGCAGCGGGCTGCCGAAGCCGAGCGCCAGCCATTGCTCTACTACCTTGGCGCTGCTCGTGCCGCTAACGAACAAGGTCATTACGAAGAAAGCGACAACTTGCTGGAGCGTGCGCTCGAGCGCCAGCCACAGGCTGAATTGGCGATTGCCTTGAATCACGCTCAATTGCAGACCGACCGTGGCGACACCGACAGCGCCTTGGCAACGCTTCAGGTCATGCATGAGCGTCATCCCCATAACGCCCAGATGTTGCGCCAGTTACAGCGCCTGCTTCAGCAGCGTGGTGACTGGTCGGCGGTGATTCGCCTGTTGCCCGAGCTGCGCAAGGATAAAGTCCTGCCGCCCGCCGAACTGGCCGAACTGGAGCGCCGTGCGTGGGGGGAAAACCTGTCTCTGGCGGCGCATCAGGAAGAGGGCGGCAAGGTCGGTTTGCAATCGCTCGGTCGCGCCTGGCAGCAGCTCACCTCGGCTCAGCGCCAGGAGCCTCAACTGGTGCTGGCCTATGCCGAGCAGTTGCGCCAACTGGGCGAGCAGGTCGAAGCGGAAGAGGTGTTGCGCACGGCCCTCAAGCGCAATTACGACAGCCATCTGGCGCGCCTGTATGGGCTGGTTCGTGGCAGCGATCCGGCTCGGCAGCTACAGACTGCCGAAGGCTGGCTCAAAGGTCACCCGGGCGACCCTAGCCTGTTGCTGACATTGGGCCGCTTGTGTCTGCAAAACAGCTTGTGGGGCAAGGCGCGAGATTATCTGGRAAGCAGCCTGCGGGTTCAGCGCAATCCGGAAACCTGTGCAGAATTGGCGCGATTGCTGGCGCAGCTGGGTGACACGCAGCGCAGTAATCAGCTGTTTCAGGAAGGCCTGGGCATGCTCGATGAGCGCCTCCTGGCGGCACCGCTTCCGGCATTGGCTCACGCTTGAAGCCGATCCTCCTGTAGCAGCTGGCGAGAGCCGTTCTCTGGAGCGATCCGGCCGCTCTAAATTCGTTGCATGTTTGTCTTTGTAGTCCCTTGTCGGCTTCGTCCTACAGGGGACTACATCAAATCCTCTCGATGCTGTCGGGAAATCCCTACGCTTCTGGTGAAGTGTCCGTGCCGGCCTGTCTTGAAAGGCTGGCGCGCTTTCCTCTACCGTAACCACCTGTCTCTACTGGTACGGAAACGCCATGTCTTTGGCCTGCTCACGCTCCTTGTTTTTCATGATTTTCATTACAGGTTCCCTGGCCTTGGGTGTTTCCTTTTACCTGGAATATGCGGTCGGACTCAGACCCTGCGGCTTGTGCCTTTTGCAGCGGTTTTGCCTGGCGTTGCTAACGGGTATCTGCCTGACAGCTTCCGTGCAAGGCCCCAGGCGTTTTGGATCATTCCTGTATTGGTTGCTCGGCTTTTTCTGCAGTGTCGCGGGTACGATTACGGCGTGGCGGCAGATTTTGCTGCAGAGTGATCCTTTGCATGAGCTATTGACGTGCCCGCCCAACCTGGACGCGGCGTACGAGAACCTGCCCTGGTTATGCCAGGTCACGCAGATGTTCCAAGGGGACGCCGATTGTGCCGAGATTTCCTGGACGTTGTTTGACCTGAGCGTTCCGGAATGGAGCCTGCTGCTCTTTGTTGCGATGACGATTCTGGGGGTATATCAGTTGCTGCACATCGTCTGGCTTGCGTGCGAGCGACCGCTCAGCGGCGAGTTGTCGCACCGGGTGCAATTGAACGATTAAACACTTGTATGAACTTTATCTGCTGCGTACCTTGAAGCCACAGCCGCGCGGGCATAATCTGGCCCGCACGTGTCATTGGAATTATGTTGCTCGATGGCGCTCTGCCTGACCGGTACTTGACCTTCAAGTGTGCGACAGGTGTAGGGCAGCATGACCCACAAGGGAAGAGAGATCACCATGCTCGAAAGTTGTCAGAATGCTCAGGAACGTTGGGGTGGAGTGCATCTGCTGATCGATCGTTGGTTGCAGGAACGTCACGAGCTGGTTCGAGCCTATGATGCCCTCGGCGCCAAGCCAGAGGCTCTCGGCGACAATCGCAAGCCGTTGCAGGAGTTCTGCGGCGTGCTGGTCGATTACGTGTCTGCCGGGCACTTCGAGATCTACGAGCAGTTGACGGGCGAGGCCAAGGCCTTCAACGACAAGCGTGGTCTGGAACTGGCCGAGACCATCTACCCGCGCATCGATGTCATCACTGAAAAGCTGCTGGCGTTCAATGACCTGTGTGATGCAGGCAAGTGCGTCGCAGAGAAATTCAAGGAATTGGGCGGCCTGTTGCATGAACGCTTCGAGCTGGAAGATTGCCTGATCGAAGTGTTGCACACAGCTCACAAGGAAGAGGACTCGGTTCAGGCCTGAATCGCTTCCTGCAAGCTAAAAACGGTGCGCTTTGCGCGCCGTTTTTTGTGTCCGCGATTCAGCTGGTGGCGCCGCGCAATTCGACTTCAAATACCAGCGGTGTGAACGGTGCGATCAGATCACCGGCACCCTCCGCGCCATAGGCCTGAGAGGATGGGATCACCAAGCGCCATTTCGCACCGACCGGCATGTTTTGCAGTGCACTGCGCCAGCCGCTGATCACGCTGTCGAGACTGAACCACTGCGGCTGATTGTTCTGATCGAACACCGTGCCATCCGGCAGGCGCCCGACATACAAAACCTGGACCTTGCCGTCAGGGCCAGCCTTCGCCCCGGTACCGGGTGCCAACTCGGTCAGCAATACGCCATCCGTTAATTCGCGAACGCCCGGCCGGGCTTTTTCTTCGGTGAGAAAACGCTGCTCTTTTTCGAGTGCGGCTTCACTTTGCGGGAGCACCGGTTGTTCGGCGATTCCTGCTTCATGCTCGGCCAGGATCTGCTCGATCTGCTCGTCTTTCAATGCCAGCGGCTTGCCTTGATACGCTTGTTGCAAACCTTCCAGCAGTGCCTGAAGTTGCAGGTCGGGAACCTCCTGGCGCAGGCGCTCACCGAGGCTCGCCCCCAGGCTGTAGGCAAGATCGTGAGCGTTATTTGTGGAGGTTTTTTCGTGGGCCTGAGCCGCCGATAAAAATACGCACAGCGATAAAAAAAGGTAGCGCGACATGGGCACTCTCCGGCCTGAGATGCGCTGGATTATGCCAGTGTGAATGCGCACAAAGGTGAACTGGTTTTGCGCAAGCACAGAAGATTTTCGATCCGTTGCAACGCAGCGCTTTCGATACTGTCAACATGCCCTAGCGGCGGTAGCAGCAGAGGTCTAGTATGAGCCGCACCCACGTCAGCCAGGAGGTAAACCATGTCGGCCACCAAGAAGCCTGTAAATACCCCGTTGCACTTACTCCAACAACTCTCGGGCAGCCTGCTCGAGCATTTGGAAAACGCTTGTTCACAAGCTTTGGCTGATGCTGAAAAATTGCTCGCCAAGCTGGAAAAGCAGCGCGGAAAAGCGCAGGAAAAATTGCACAAGTCCCGTACCAAATTGCAGGATGCTGCGGCGGCCGGCAAGGCCAAGGCACAAGCCAAAGCCAAGGGCGCGGTGAGTGAACTTGAGGAATTGCTCGATGCCCTCAAGGATCGTCAATCGGAAACCCGCAGCTACATTCTGCAACTCAAGCGCGATGCTCAAGAAAGCCTGAAACTGGCCCAGGGCGTCGGTCGTGTCCAAGAGGCTGTCGGCAAGGCGTTGTCCCTGCGTGCGGCCAAGCCTGCTGCGGCACCTGCCAAGAAAGCCGCCGCCAAACCCGCAGCTGCAAAAGCACCGGCTAAACCTGCCACCAAGGCACCGGTGAAAACTGCTGCAAAACCTGCCGCTGCGAGAACTGCTGCTACCAAGCCAGCTGCAAAATCGCCTGCTGCCAAACCCGCAGTAGCAAGAACCGCAGCAGCCAAACCCGCTGCAAAACCTGCCGCTAAAACAGCAGCTGCGAAACCTGCTGCCAAGCCAGCCGCTGCGAAAACCGCCGCTGCTAAACCGGCTGTAAAAGCTACAGCCAAGCCAGCTGCTAAACCGGCTGTAAAAGCTGCAGCCAAACCTGCTGCTAAACCGGCTGCCAGAACTGCTGCCGCGAAACCCGCTGCTGCCGCCAAGCCAGCCACTGCCGCCAAACCAGCCGCAGCGAAACCAGCCGCTAAGCCAGCTGCTGCAAAACCGGCTGCAAAACCAGCAGCCAAGCCTGCTGCTGCAAAATCTGCCGTTGCCAAGCCGGCCACCGCGCCAGTTGCCAAGACAGCCAACCCGGCTCCGGTAGCGACGTCTGCTTTAGCAGCAGCCACTTCGACAGCCACGCCAGCGCCAACGCCGGCCGCCGCATCGATCGCAGCAACCACCCCAACCAGCGCTTCCTAAGTGCCGGTTACCGCGACGCGCAGCTGATGCAGCGCGTCGCGGTCCAGGTTGGCGGCGCCTGCCGCCACACCTTCCAGCCAGGCCGTCAGATCGGTCGCCTCACCCTGCGGCCAACTCTGCGCCGATCGCTCCAGTCGCAATAACAGATGCCGTTCGGCTTCCAGCTCCAGTGCCTTCACTTGTTCGCGCAACTTCTTCAGCTCTGTATCTTCAGTCGCGACGGCTTTCCATTGCATACGCAATGCGCGCAACGGTTGCACGACATCCGCATCCCAAGGTTGTGCCACGGCGCGTAGTCGTTGTAATCGCTGTTCATTGCAGGCGACGCCATGTTGTCCCAACCACGATCCACAGAGCAGCAAACACACATTGACGCCTGCTGCCTGCAATTGCAGGCAAGCGCGCTCAACGCCGGGACGGGCGTAAGTCGTCAGGGAAAAGCTCCACAGGTCAGAGGACATAGTGCTACTCGCGCCAGTTGCGAGCGAAGCTGGTAGACTCCGCCGCCATTATGATTCGACTTCAGAACCTGACTTTACAGCGTGGCCCGCAACGTCTGCTAGAAGACGCCGAGCTGACCCTGCACGCCGGCCACAAAGCCGGCCTCATCGGTGCCAACGGCGCCGGCAAATCGAGCCTGTTCGCCTTGATCCGGGGCGAACTGCACCCGGACTCGGGTGACTGCTTCCTGCCGGCCGACTGGCGCATCGCCCACATGCGCCAGGAAATCGAGACGCTCGAACGCCTGGCGGTCGACTACGTGCTCGATGGCGACCTGCGCCTGCGTGAGGTGCAACGCGACCTCGCCGCGGCCGAAGCGGCGCATGACGGTGCCGCTCAGGCCCGCCTGCACTCGGAACTCGACAGTGCCGACGGTTACACCGCCGACGCTCGGGCCCGCAAATTGCTGGCCGGCCTTGGGTTCACCAACGAGCAGATGGATCGCCCGGTAGGAGATTTCTCTGGTGGTTGGCGGATGCGTCTGAACTTGGCGCAGGCATTGATGTGCCCCTCGGACCTGTTGCTGCTCGATGAGCCGACCAACCACTTGGACCTCGATGCCATCATCTGGCTGGAAGAGTGGCTCAAAAGTTACCCCGGCACTTTGTTGCTGATTTCCCACGACCGGGACTTCCTCGATGCCGTGGTCGATCATGTGGCTCACGTCGACCAACGCAAGATAACGCTGTATCGCGGTGGCTATAGCGCTTTTGAACGCGCCCGCGCCGAACGTCTGGCCCAGCAACAGCAGGCGTACGAGAAGCAGCAGGCGCAACGTGCGCACATGGAAAGCTACATCGCCCGATTCAAGGCCCAGGCCACCAAGGCTCGTCAGGCCCAGAGTCGGATCAAGGCGCTGGAGCGGATGGAAGAGCTGTCCGCCGCCCACGTCGATTCGCCGTTCGATTTCGTTTTCCGTGAGTCGCAGAAAATCTCCAGCCCGCTGATCGATCTGTCCGATGCCCGTTTGGGTTACGGCGACAAAGCCGTGCTCGAGAAGGTCAAGCTGCAACTGACCCCAGGCGCGCGCATCGGCTTGCTCGGCCCGAACGGTGCCGGTAAATCGACCCTGATCAAAAACCTCGCCGGTGAGCTTGAGCCATTGGCAGGTCGCCTGACCCGTGGCGAGAACACCGTTGTCGGTTACTTCGCCCAGCATCAACTGGACTCTCTCGACGCCAAAGCCAGCCCGTTGCTGCATTTGCAGCGTCTGGCGCCGACCGAGCGTGAGCAGACGCTGCGCGACTTCCTCGGCGGGTTTGACTTCCGGGGTGCGCGTATCGATGAGCCGGTGCTGAATTTCTCCGGTGGTGAAAAGGCCCGTCTGGCCCTGGCGTTGATCGCTTGGGATCGGCCGAACCTGCTGCTGCTCGACGAACCGACCAACCACCTGGACCTGGAAATGCGTCTGGCGCTGACCATGGCGCTACAGGAGTTCAGTGGTGCGGTACTGGTGGTCTCCCACGATCGGCATTTGCTCAAAAGCACGACCGATAATTTCTATCTTGTGGCGGACGGCAAGGTCGAGGAGTTTGACGGCGACCTGGAAGACTACGCCCGTTGGCTTGTCGACTATCGCCAGCGCAATGCGCCGGTCAGCAACACGCCGGTCAATCCGGACAAGACCGACAAGAAAGCCCAACGCCAGGCCGCTGCTGCGTTGCGTCAGCAACTGGCGCCGCACAAGCGTGAGGCTGACAAGCTGGAAGCCGAGCTGGGCAAACTGCACGAGAAGCTGGCGAAGATCGATGCCAGCCTTGGTGACAGTGATATCTACGAACCGGCGCGCAAGAATGATTTGCGCGATCTGCTGGCTGAACAAGCCAAGCTGAAGGTGCGTGAAGCCGAGCTTGAAGAGGCCTGGATGGAAGCGCTGGAGCTGCTTGAAAGCATGCAGGCGGAGCTGGAGGCGCTGTCTTGATGGAGGCGTTCAAGCTGCCGTTGCCGGCGGTATGGATCGAACCCCTCTGGCTCGTCGTGCAAATCCTGCTGATTTTGCTGGCCGGTTATTTCACCCAGCGCTTCGTTGCCAAGGGCCTGACCCGGCTGGGCGAGCGTTATCCGTTTCCGCCGCAGTTGCTGATGCCGCTGCGAGGCGGATTGCGCTGGCTGATCATGGGCAGCGCGTTGATTTTCGTGCTCGAACGCCTCGGGGTGTCGGCCACGGTGCTCTGGACCGCGCTGTCCGGCTTCGTCGCAGTGGCGGCGGTGGCGTTTTTCGCCATGTGGAGCGTGCTCTCCAACCTGCTGTGCGCGATCCTGATCTTCACCGTCGGCCCGTTTCGCCTCGGCGACGTGGTCGAGTTGGTGGACACCACGGACAAGCCCGGCGTCAAAGGTCGGGTGGTGGCGATCAATCTGCTTTACACCACGCTGATCGAAGCGGAAGAACTCGGCACGGGCAGTGCGATGGTTCAGGTGCCTAACAGCCTGTTCTTTCAGCGCTCGGTTCGACGCTGGCGCGGTAGTGATGTATTCCCTTCTAGCGGGTTTGAAAAGTAAGCCTTCTGTTGCCTGATATGCCGCTTTCGTCGGAACGCCGCCCGGAGCCGACTCGCTCCCACACTAGATCTTCAGTGGACAGCTCTTTTGTGATCGGCCGCGAACCACGGTGGGAGCGAGCCGGCTCGCGAAGGGGCCCTGAAGCTATAAACGCTGGTCGGCAGCCGCAACATCCGGCAAAAAATCGGTAGTCACCAACCCAAACCCGCATTAGCTTAGGCGTCTGTCACGAGTCTGAGTCGAGGTGTGCAATGGAGCTTCAAACATGGCTGGCGTTTTTTGCCGCCTGCTGGGTGATCAGTCTGTCTCCCGGTGCCGGCGCCATTGCGTCGATGTCCAGCGGTTTGCAGTACGGTTTCTGGCGCGGTTACTGGAATGCCCTGGGCCTGCAATTGGGCCTGGCGGTGCAGATCGCGATTGTCGGTGCGGGTGTGGGCGCGATCCTCACGGCTTCAGCTTCGGCCTTCTATGCGATCAAATGGTTCGGCGTGGCGTACCTGGTTTACCTCGCCATCAAGCAATGGCGCGCGCTGCCCAGCGACATGAGCGATGACGCGGCAGTGCGTCAGATCGGCAAGCCGATGGCGCTGGTGTTCCGTGGTTTCCTGGTCAACATCAGCAACCCCAAGGCGCTGGTGTTCATGCTGGCGGTGTTGCCGCAGTTCATTGACCCGCATGCACCGTTGCTGGCCCAGTACCTGATCATCGGGGTGACCATGATCTGCGTAGACCTGATCGTCATGGCTGGTTACACCGGATTGGCGTCCAAAGTACTGCGTCTGTTGCGCACGCCCCAGCAGCAAAAACGCATGAATCGCACTTTTGCCGGGCTGTTCATCGGCGCGGCGGCGTTCATGGCGACGCTGCGTAAAGCCGCCGTTTAAAAGCACCCAAGGACAAAAAGGCGACCTTTGAAGTCGCCTTTTTTCATGCCCGTATTAAGCACAGAACCCGTGGAGCTAGCGAACAAAGCTTGAGTGAAAGTCATTGGGAGGGAACAATGTGTTACTTCGTATTACCAATTGAGATTCATTCATGACTGCCCCGTCCCGTTTTCTGGCCTGGCTGGTGCTTCCGTTGTTTGCCTTGTGCAGTTCCAATCTGCTGGCCGACACCGTGGAAGGCGCGCCGCAAGCGCTGCATTTGCTCGATTACATCAGCGCGGATTACCCGCAAACCGTGCAAGCGGGCAAGGTAATCGATGAGTCTGAGTACCGCGAGCAGCTGGAATCCATCAAAACCTTGCAAGGATTGATCGGTGCGATGCCGGCCAAGCAGGAGAAAGCCGGGCTGGAGCAGGGCGTCAGCTCGCTGGCCAGTGCCATCGCGACCCGTCAGGACGGCGGGGACGTGGCCCGTCAGGCCCGGCAACTGGGTGCGAAACTGGCCGTGACTTATGAAGTCAGCCAGGCACCGATCATTACCCCGGATCCGACCCGAGGCGCGCCGCTGTATGCTCAGCATTGTTCGGTGTGCCACGGTGATGCGGGGGCTGGCGACGGCCCGGCGGGTGTCGGCCTGACGCCACCACCGTCCGATCTGCGTGATACGACACGCCTGGGTCATTTGAGCCTCTACGCGCTGTATAGCACGTTGGGCCAGGGTATCGAAGGTACCGACATGCCGGCCTTCGCCGATCAGCTTGACGATCGTCAGCGTTGGGATCTGGCCACCTACATCGCCAGCTTCAGCGCCGATCCGGCGGCTGCCAAATCCGACAAGACCTACAACATCGCCGACCTCGGCCGTCAGACGCCGGCCGAAGTGCAGGCCGCGGATGGCCCACGAGCTGCCGCCACGTTCCGTGCGCAGCGGGCGCAACCGCCGCAGGTCAAGCGTGGCCCGGCGCAGTTGCTCGACTACACCGCCGCTACCCTGGACAAGAGCATCGCCGCCTACCGTGCCGGTGATCACGATCAGGCCTATGACCTGTCTGTCGCGGCGTATCTGGAAGGCTTTGAGCTGGTCGAAAGCTCCCTCGACAACGTCGATGCCAATGTGCGCAAGGACACTGAAAAATCGCTGATGGCCTACCGTCAGTCATTGCAGGACGGTTTGCCGGTGGCCCAGGCCCAGGAGCGTCTGGATACGGCCAAGGCCAAATTGAAGGAATCTGCGGGCCTGCTGGGCAGCGATGGCCTCAGTTGGTCCCTGAGCTTCATCTCCGGTTTGCTGATTCTACTGCGCGAAGGTCTGGAAGCCATTCTGGTGCTGGCGGCGATCCTGGCCTTCTTGCGCAACACCGGCCAGCAATCGGCCGTGCGCAGCGTCAACGTCGGCTGGGGCCTGGCGCTGGTGGCCGGTCTGGCAACCTGGGCGCTGGCGGCGTACGTGATCGATGTCAGCGGCTCCCAGCGTGAGCTGCTGGAAGGCGCGACGGCGCTGTTTGCCTCGGTCATGGTGCTCTGGCTCGGGGTGTGGATGCACGACCGTCGCCATGCGGCGGCGTGGCAGGATTACATCAAGAGCAGCCTGGTGGGTGGTGGCGGGCGTTTTGGCTTTGCGATCCTGGCGTTTTTCTCGGTGTATCGCGAGTTGTTCGAAGTGATTTTGTTCTACGAAACCCTGTGGCTGCAGGCAGGTCCCGCGGGGCACAACGCCGTGCTGGCCGGCGGCGCCACGGCGCTGGTGCTGTTGGTGGGCCTGGCGTGGGTCATCCTGCGCGGTTCGGCGAAATTGCCGCTGGCGTTGTTCTTCAGCATCAACGCCGGTCTTTTGTGCGCGCTGTCGGTGGTGTTCGCCGGGCATGGTGTGAAGGCGTTGCAGGAAGCCGGAATCTTCGGCACCCGGCCGGTGCCGTTCTTTGAATTTGACTGGCTGGGCATTCATGCGGATGCGTATTCGCTGAGTGCTCAGGTGGTGGCGATCATTGCGATTGTTGTGCTGTATAGCCGCAGTTGGATGGCCGAGAAGCGGCGGGTGACAGTCTCTTAACAGCATTCGCTGCGCTCATTTTTTGGAAGAGGAAAACATGATGCGAGTCTGGATCGACGCCGACGCCTGCCCTCGGGCGGCCAAGGACCTGGTGGTGAAGTTCGCTCTCAAGCGCCAGTACGAAGTGGTGCTGGTGGCAGGGCAGCCGCAGATCAAGCCGGGGCTGGCGCTGGTGAAGTTGATCGTGGTGCCGAGTGGCCCGGACGCCGCCGATGATTATCTGGTGGAGCATGCGGTGCCGGGTGAGCTGGTGATTTGCAGCGACGTGCCGCTGGCGGACCGTCTGGTGAAGAAGGGCGTGGCCGCACTGGACCCGCGAGGCAAGGAGTTCGACGCACAGAACATGGGCGACCGGCTCGCGGTGCGCAACTTGTTTACCGATCTGCGGGAACAGGGGCAGATGGGGGGTGGTCCGGCACCGTTTGGCGAACGAGAGAAGCAGGCGTTTGCCAATGCGCTGGACCGGATACTGACCCGGCTGACCCGAAAGCCCTGAGCCTTGCGCCGAACCCTGTGGGAGCGAGCCTGCTCGCGATAGCGGTCTTTCAGTCACATTGATGC
>NZ_JBFUKU010000010.1:0-57570 GCF_056400685.1 Pseudomonas sp. P5_A12
GGTCATGGTAGGGCAGTCCAAATCCAGCACAGCCCGTCAGCATCAACAGGGCCCCCGTCAGCATCAACTTGTGCATAGCGCAGCTCCGGTCAGGCGGGATAGTCTTGCGGAAGACTTTCCAAGGATGATTTTATTTTGATCAGGCCGTTTCCAAGCCTTGGCTTACTTGATCGCGTTTTCCGCGTTTTGTTTCCGGGTGTGTTGCTTTTGTTACTCAACGGTTGCGCCAGCGTCAGCTATTACGGCCAGTTGGCCAGTGGTCAACTGCAACTGCTGCGGGCTCGTGAGCCGGTGTCCGAGGTGGTTGCCGATCCCTCCCGCGATCAGAAGCTGCGCGCGCATCTGGCGCAGTCACAAAAAGCCCGGACATTCGCCAGCGAGCATCTGCACCTGCCAGACAACCAAAGCTATCGGCTGTATGCCGACATTGGCCGGCCGTATGTAGTCTGGAACGTCTTCGTCACGCCGGAGTTTTCCCTGACGCCACGGAACCATTGCTTCCCGATCGCTGGTTGCGTCGCCTATCGCGGTTACTACAACCAGAGCGCCGCCCGCGGCGAGGCAGCCGTGCAGCGCCTGCAAGGAATGGATGTATCGATTGGCGGCGTCGAGGCTTACTCGACGCTTGGCTGGTTCAACGATCCGATCATCAGCTCGATGATGGGCTGGGGCGACGAACGGCTGGCGGCGCTGATTTTCCATGAGCTGGCGCATCAACGTATTTATGTAAAGGACGACACTGAGTTCAACGAATCTTTCGCCACCTTCGTCGAACAGGAAGGCACGCGCCAATGGCGTGCGTCCCGCAGCCTGGCGCCAGACAACGGCGCACAGGCACAGCGACGGGATCAATTCACGCAACTGGTGCTGGATACCCGCACGCGCCTTGAAAAGCTTTACGCCCAGCCATTGCCGGCGGATCAAATGCGCCAGCGCAAGGCCGCCGAGTTTGAGCGACTGCGCAGCGAATACCGGCAGTTACGCGATAGCCAATGGGCCGGGGACAAACGCTATGACGCCTGGGTCAACGCGCCGATGAACAATGCCCGGCTGTTGCCGTTTGGGTTGTATGACCAATGGGTGCCGGCGTTTGCCATGCTGTACAGGCAAGAGGGAGGGGATTGGGTGAGGTTTTATGCGGCGGTCGAGAAGTTGGGGGCATTGCCGGTTGGAGAGCGCAAGGCAGCGTTGAAGGCTTTGGCAGAATCTGGAGCTTTCGCTGGCTGAGCGGGCCTCATCGTCGGAACGCCGCCCGGAGCCGGCTCGCTCCCACATTGGATCTGCGGCGTACAACGATCCCTGTGGGAGCGAGCCTGCTCGCGATGGCGATCTGACTAACGCCGCAAAAACGCCTGATGCATCTCATCCAGCGTTTCAAAGTGATAGGTCGGCGCTTCAGCACTCAACTCTTCCCGGCTGCCGAAACCATAACCCACCGCCGCCGCATCCAACCCATTACTACGCGCACCGATCAGGTCATGTTTGCGGTCGCCGATCATCAAGGTGCTAGCAGGATCGAGACCTTCTTCAGCCATCAGATGCGCAATCAACTCAACCTTATTCGTACGCGTGCCATCTAGCTCACTGCCGTAAATCACTTTGAAATGTTTGGCGAAGTCAAAATGTCGGGCGATTTCCCGGGCGAACACCCATGGCTTGGACGTCGCGATGTACAACTGCCGCCCTTGCCCGCCCAAGGTTTCCAACAGCGGGGTCACGCCGTCGAACACGCGGTTCTCGTACAGACCAGTGACCTTGAAACGTTCGCGATAGAAATTCACCGCTTCCCAGGCCTTGGGCTCATCGAATTCGTAAAACTGCATGAACGCCTGCAACAGCGGCGGGCCGATGAAGTGTTCCAACTTTGTCAGATCGGGTTCATCGATGCCCAGTTTGCTCAGGGCGAACTGGATCGAACGCGTGATGCCTTCGCGCGGGTCGGTCAACGTGCCATCGAGGTCGAATAAAACGGTTTGGTAATGCATGACTATTCCTGAGCAGGGGACGGGGTCAGAGCTGGTCGTAACCTTGCGCCAGATGCAGATCCTTGAGTTTCACGTAATTCGCCGCGCTGTAGGTGAAAAAGGCGTTTTCCTTGTCAGTCAGCGGGCGGATCTGTTTCACCGGGCTGCCCACATAGAGGAAGCCGCTTTCCAGGCGTTTGCCCGGCGGCACCAGACTGCCAGCGCCGATGATCACCTCATCCTCGACCACAGCACCGTCCATGACGATGCTGCCCATGCCGATCAGAACCCGGCTGCCCACGCTACAACCGTGAAGCATGACTTTATGCGCGATGGTCACATCGTCGCCGATCAGCAACGGAAAACCGTCGGGGTTGAACGGGCCGGCATGGGTGATGTGCAACACACAGCCGTCCTGAACACTGGTGCGCGCGCCGATGCGGATGCGGTGCATGTCGCCGCGGATTACCGTCAGCGGCCAAACCGAGCTGTCTTCACCGACTTCAACGTCGCCGATTACCACTGCCGAGCCGTCGACAAAAGCGCCTTTGCCCAGCAGCGGCGTGTGGTTCTGATACTTGCGAAGGGTCACGATAGGGTTTCTCTCTGTTGCTGATAGCTGCGGTGAGCGTCGATTGTAATTAAGATGGCCGCATGTTTCTTCCAGCCAAGGTGCCAACCGTGAGCGTGAACAACCCTCTTTTGCAGTCCTACGACCTGCCGCCGTTCTCGGCGATCCGTGCCGAACACGTGCAACCGGCCATTGAACAGATCCTGGCTGACAACCGCGCCGCCATTATCGAGATCCTCAAGACCCAGGGCAAACAACCGACCTGGGCCGGCCTCGTACTGGCGATGGATGAGCTCAATGATCGCCTGGGCGCTGCCTGGAGCCCGGTCAGTCACCTGAATGCCGTATGCAACAGCGCCGAATTGCGTGAAGCCTACGAATCCTGCCTGCCGGCCTTGAGCGCCTATTCCACCGAACTGGGCCAGAACCGCGAATTGTTCGAAGCCTTCGAAGCCTTGGCCAACAGCCCGGAAGCCGCCGGTTTCGATGTGGCGCAGAAAACTATCCTGGAACACTCCCTGCGTGACTTCCGTCTGTCGGGTATTGACCTGCCAGAGGCCGAGCAAAAGCGTTACGCCGAAGTGCAGAGCAAGCTCTCGGAACTGGGCAGCCGCTTCTCCAATCAGCTGCTCGACGCCACCCAGGCCTGGACCAGGCATGTCACCGATGAAGCCACCCTCGCCGGCCTGACCGATTCGGCCAAGGCGCAAATGGCTGCCGCCGCACAGGCCAAAGGCCTGGAAGGTTTTCTGATTACCCTGGAATTCCCGAGCTACTACGCGGTGATGACCTACGCCCACGACCGCGCCCTGCGCGAAGAAGTCTACGCCGCCTACTGCACCCGTGCGTCGGACCAGGGCCCGAATGCCGGGCAGAACGATAACGGTCCGGTGATGGAAGAAATCCTCGACCTGCGTCAGGAACTGGCCAAGCTGTTGGGTTTCACCAGTTTCTCCGAATTGAGCCTGGCCACCAAAATGGCCGAGTCCAGCGATCAGGTGCTGAGTTTCCTGCGCGACCTGGCCAAGCGCAGCAAGCCGTTTGCCGCGCAGGACCTGGAACAGCTCAAAGCCTATGCCGCCGAGCAAGGCTGCCCGGACCTGCAAAGCTGGGACAGCGGATTCTACGGTGAGAAACTTCGCGAACAACGCTACAGCGTGGCTCAGGAAGCCCTGCGCGCCTACTTCCCGATCGACAAGGTGTTGGGTGGCTTGTTCGCCATCGTCCAGCGTCTGTACGGTATCGAAATCGCCGAGCAGAAAGGCTTCGATACCTGGCACCCGGATGTTCGCCTGTTCGAAATCAAGGAAAACGGCCAGCACGTCGGCCGTTTCTTCTTCGACCTTTATGCCCGCGCCAACAAGCGCGGCGGTGCGTGGATGGACGGCGCTCGCGACCGTCGCCGCACAGCTGGAGGCTCGTTGCAAAACCCGGTGGCCAATCTGGTGTGCAACTTCACACCGGCCGACAGCGGCAAGCCTGCGCTGCTGACCCACGATGAAGTCACCACCCTGTTCCACGAGTTCGGTCACGGCCTGCATCACCTGCTGACCCGCGTCGAACACGCTGGCGTCTCCGGCATCAACGGCGTGGCATGGGATGCGGTCGAGTTACCGAGCCAGTTCATGGAAAACTGGTGCTGGGAGCCGGAAGGCCTGGCGCTGATCTCCGGTCATTACGAAACCGGCGAGCCACTGCCTCAAGACCTGCTGCAGAAAATRCTCGCGGCGAAAAACTTTCAGTCCGGCCTGATGATGGTGCGTCAACTGGAGTTCTCGCTGTTCGACTTCGAGCTGCACGCCACCCACGGCGATGGCCGTARCGTGGCACAGGTGCTTGAAGGCGTGCGTGACGAGGTATCGGTCATGCGTCCACCGGCCTACAACCGTTTCCCGAACAGCTTTGCGCACATCTTCGCCGGCGGTTACGCGGCGGGTTACTACAGCTACAAATGGGCCGAAGTGCTGTCAGCCGATGCGTTTTCGAAGTTCGAAGAAGACGGCGTGCTCAATGCCGAGACCGGTCGCGCGTTCCGTGAAGCCATTCTGGCGCGCGGTGGCTCCCAGGAACCGATGGTGCTGTTCGTCGACTTCCGTGGCCGTGAACCCTCGATTGACGCACTCTTGCGCCACAGCGGCCTGAGTGAGGACGCGGCAGCATGAGCGAGGGGCCTGTGATTACCAAAAAACGCTTTATCGCCGGGGCGGTCTGCCCGGCGTGCAGCGAGCCGGACAAATTGATGATGTGGAACGAAGACGAAGTCCCACACCGCGAGTGCGTGGCCTGCGGTTATTCCGACACATTGAATGAACAAGGTCTGTCCGTGCCCAAGGAGTTGGGCACGCGGGTCAATACTTCGGCGCTGAAAGTGCCGGACGCCAAGATTCAGGCTGTACAGTTTTTCCCCAACCCGAAGCTGAAGAAAAAGCCAGACGAGCAACACTGAGTGACCACCACCTTGCGCCTTTGAACCGGGTTCAAGGTGGTGCCCTCCCCCCTGTTTATTCAACGTGAGCGGATTTCAACCAGCTCTTCATCGAACATGCGGCGAACGGGGTGGTGCTGCAATCGCCATTGGCCAACGCGGTGCGAAGTTTGTCGACATCGGCCTGCATCATGTAGCGCACGCCATCCTTGAAATGAGTACTGTCACCAAAGCCGCCCCGCGTCATTTCGTCCAGGGCGTCTTCCTTGCTCCAACCCTGGATCACGACCCGATACATGGCCGCCATCAAGCCCGTGCGATCCGACCCGTGTTTGCAGTGCATCAACACTGGGCCATGGAACTCGGCAGTCTGAATGGCACGAAGGGCTTTAAGGACATCCTCGTCATCTACGTGATTGGTGCGATAGGGCAACTGGACCTGAGTGATACCCGGCGTAGACAACCAGCTTGAATCCGTCTCGGGCAGGAAATTGATGACGGTTTTCACCTTGAGTTTTTCCAGCAACGCAATGACGCCACGGTCAGGCAAGGCGCTGCGGTAGAGCGTCGGGGACATTTGAAAGAGGTTGTATTGCATTTCCACCGGTTGAGCCCATTCCGCCGGACGAGGGGACGTGCTGTCATCCGCATGGACCAGAGTCAGGTTGAAAAATGCGGCCAGTGATATCAGAAACGTCGCAGAAAATAGGCGCAGTCGGGACATGCTCGGGCAACCGTATGGGAATCGGGTGGCTAGGTGTCACAGAGCTTCAGCTCCAAGCAGTCAAAGGCCTGTGAGCCGGCTGTCAAAGAATTGTGAATGGAATGGCTTATCCCGGCTTTATTCGCGACACCTATAAGCCTCTATAAAAACGACACGGAGAAGTTCCGTGTCGTTTATTGCAATCAATACTTATTGATTGCAGGAGTTAAGCTGCTTTCAAGGATTAATAATCTTCGAGTAGGCTTTCGCCAATGCAATCAAAACAACTTTGTCCTGCGCATCGATTGCACCATCGCCGTTGACATCAGGTGTGTTGCCCATGGTAAAGGTGATGCCGCCATCGTTGGACACAGCCTCGCGAGTACTGGAGTCCAGCAGAGAGTAGGTGGGCGCACGGTTTTCAGGGTCATAACCCTCTTCCTTTAACGCGAACTGCATGGAAACCCGAACTTCTTTTGGACTAACGATAGAAGGCGCTTGTAGTTGCAGAAATACACCGCGCTGATTGTAGCCAGACATTTATTAAATCCTTTTAATATTGAGAACACGACAACTTCGTGTGAAGCGAAGAATACTGACAAGACCGATAAAAGTTCTACGCGATTTATGTTTCGCATAATGACGAAACTCATAACTGTCAGGTGCTGAACGGCGCTGGTCGATTCCGCCAAACCCGGATACTGTATGCACATACAGCCAATGGATCTTGTCAATGACTACGCCCTTGCCACCTCGCGGACGCGGCACCGCGACCAATCCGCATAACCGCTTCGCGCCGAATCGTTCAGTGGTCGAGGATGACGGCTGGTATCAGGAAGCGCCCGTCACCCAAGGTACCGAGGTGCGTATCGAAACGGCGAAAACCATCATCACCCGCAACAACTCGCCGGACTTGCCCTTTGATCGCTCGATCAATCCCTATCGCGGTTGCGAGCATGGCTGCATCTATTGCTATGCGCGGCCCAGTCACGCCTATTGGGACATGTCGCCGGGGCTGGATTTCGAAACCAGGCTGATCGCCAAGACCAACGCTGCCGATGTGCTGGAAGAACAACTGAGCAAACGTGGCTATCAATGCGCACCAATCAACCTGGGCTCCAACACCGATCCGTATCAGCCCATCGAGCGCGAGCACAAAATCACTCGCAAAACCCTCGAAGTGCTGCTGCGTTACCGTCATCCGGTGACCATTATCACCAAAGGCTCGCTGATTCTTCGTGATCTGGACCTGCTGGCCGAACTCGCCGAGCAACGCCTGGTGGCGGTGATGATCAGCCTCACCACCCTGGACGACGAACTCAAACGCATCCTCGAACCACGCGCGGCGGCACCGAAGGCACGGTTACGGGCGATCCGTGTGATGCGTGAAGCGGGTATTCCGGTTGGTGTGTTGTGCTCGCCGATGATTCCGATGATCAATGACAGCGAACTTGAAAGCCTGCTGACAGAGGCTCATGCGGCCGGCGCGCAGAGTGCGGCCTACATGATGTTGCGCCTGCCACTGGAAGTGGCGCCGCTGTTTGAAGAATGGCTGGCGGCCCACTATCCCCAGCGTGCCGCCCATGTACTGAGCCTGATCCGCCAGAGCCGTGGCGGTGAGCTGTATGACAGCCGGTTTGGCGCCCGGATGCGCGGCGAAGGTCCCTTCGCCGACCTGCTGGCACAACGTTTCGCCAAAACCATCAAACGCCTGGGGCTTAATCGTCGCGAAGGTTTTGATCTGGACTGTGAAGCCTTCTGTCCGCCGGGTCGCCAGATGTCGTTGATTTGAGGACAATTGGCCTATGGTTGAGGAGTAACAAATGCATGGTACCTTCGGCTGGTCACGTTTTTTGTGACCTGGAACACGCGTTCTAGAGCGTTTGATTCAGTTTGAGTTAAGTTTCGGCCGCTACCTTGTTCATCGAGTGACTGACGGGTCGAGCTTGCGACCTGGATGTTTTTTAAACAGCCACTGACTTCACATCGGACAAAACGGGAAACTTCCCTGACTCCGCCAATGAGGATGAATTCATGAGTGACAAGGATAAACAGCCATCCGCTGCGTCGGCGCAAGCGGTCCCCGAGGCGGAAACCGCCGATGCAGCGCTGCAGCATATCGTTGACGGCTTTTTGCATTTTCATCACGAGGTCTTTCCACAGCAGGAAGAGCTCTTCAAAAAACTCGCCACCGCGCAGAGCCCCAGAGCGATGTTCATTGCCTGTGCCGATTCGCGCATCGTTCCTGAACTGATCACCCAAAGCGCTCCAGGCGATCTGTTTGTAACCCGTAACGTCGGCAACGTTGTACCGCCTTACGGGCAAATGAACGGCGGTGTTTCCACCGCAATCGAGTACGCGGTCCTGGCCCTCGGCGTGCAGCACATCATCATCTGCGGGCACTCCGACTGTGGCGCGATGCGTGCGGTGTTGAACCCGCAAAGCCTGGAAAAAATGCCGACGGTCAAAGCCTGGCTGCGTCACGCCGAAGTGGCAAAAACCATGGTCCAGGAAAACTGTCATTGCGCTGACGAAAACGAAAGCATGCACATCCTCACCGAAGAGAATGTGATCGCTCAGCTACAGCATCTACGCACGCATCCATCAGTTGCCTCACGCATGGCCAACGGTCACCTGTTTATCCATGGCTGGGTCTACAGCATCGAAACCAGCGAAATCAAAGCTTACGACGCGGACCAGGGTTGTTTCCTGCCGCTCGATGGCAGCCATCCGATTCCGGTGGCAACGCCCAAAGCGCGTTTCTAAAACCTCCTAAATCCCCCCGTGTGGTTTAGCCGAGGCTACTGAATTCAGTAGCCCGGCTTCGCCATGCCTGAAAATAACGTCGGGAGCGCCAACATGCGTGCTGCGCAACTTAAAGCTGTTTTGCCACGGGAGCTGCTGGCTTCGGTGGTTGTGTTTCTGGTCGCCCTGCCCTTGTGCATGGGTATCGCCATCGCTTCGGGATTGCCGCCGGCCAAGGGTTTGATCACCGGGATCATCGGCGGTCTGGTCGTGGGTTGGCTTGCTGGCTCGCCGCTGCAAGTCAGCGGCCCTGCGGCGGGTTTGGCGGTTCTAGTGTTCGAACTGGTGCGTCAGCACGGCGTCGCCATGCTCGGACCCATCCTGCTGCTGGCGGGGATTCTGCAATTGGTCGCCGGGCGCTTGAAGCTGGGTTGCTGGTTTCGAGTCACGGCGCCAGCGGTGGTGTACGGCATGCTCGCCGGGATTGGCGTGCTGATCGTGCTGTCGCAGGTGCACGTCATGCTCGACGCGGTGCCCAAACCTTCCGGGCTGGATAACCTGGCGGCCTTTCCAGCCGCGGTGATGCAGGCCCTGCCGTCGTTGGGCTGGAAAGCCGGGTTGCTTGGCCTGTCGACAATGGCAGTGATGTGGCTGTGGGAAAAATTTCGGCCCCATTCGTTGCGCTTCGTTCCCGGTGCGTTACTGGGCGTAGGCCTGGCAACGGTCGCCAGCCTGGTGCTCGCGTTGCAGGTCAAACGTGTGGAAGTCCCCGCCAACCTGGCCGACGCCATCGATTGGCTGAAACCCGCTGACTTGGTCAACCTGGCGGACCCGACGCTGCTGGTCGCGGCATTCGCCTTGGCGTTTATCGCCAGCGCCGAAACCCTGCTATCGGCCGCCGCGGTGGACCGCATGCACAGCGGCCAGCGTTCCGACTTCGACCGGGAATTGTCGGCGCAAGGCGTGGGCAACATGCTCTGCGGTCTCTTGGGCGCGCTACCAATGACGGGCGTGATCGTGCGCAGTTCGGCCAATGTCCAGGCCGGCGCCACCACCCGACTGTCGGCCATCTTCCATGGCCTGTGGCTGCTGGCGTTCGTGTTGTTGCTGTCGAGTGTGTTGCAAAGCATTCCGGTGGCGAGCCTTGCCGGTGTGCTGGTCTACACCGGGTTCAAACTGGTCGATCTCAAGGCATTTCGCGGGTTGGGCCGCTATGGCCGGATGCCGATGTTCACCTACGCGGCGACTGCGCTGGCGATCATCTTCACTGACCTGCTCACAGGCGTGTTGATTGGCTTCGGCATGACCTTGGCCAAACTGGCCTGGAAGGCTTCACGGCTGAAAATCGGCTTGATCGACCTGCCGGCAAAGGGAGAGATGGAGTTGCGGCTGACGGGGGCAGCAACCTTTCTCAAGGTGCCGACGCTGACCCGGGCACTGGGCACTATTCCCGCCGGTACGACGGTGCATGTACCGCTCAATAACCTGAGCTACATCGATCACTCATGTCTTGAGTTGCTTGAGGAATGGGGTCGGGCGAATGCGGCCAAGGGTTCGACACTGCTGATTGAAGCGCGGGGGTTGAAGCGCAGGTTGGAGGGACGGTTGCGTACTACCACCGGCATAGGTGCTGCCGGGTAGATAAATCCATGTGGGAGCGAGCCTGCTCGCGAARGCGGTGTGTCATTCAACGTTGATGTCGACTGATGCACCGCYTTCGCGAGCAGGCTCGCTCCCACAGGGGACGTGTTGGCTCTAAAGGATCAAGCCGCCGGCTGATCCAGTTCCAGGCCTACGCCCAAGCGGCGAGACATGCACGGCCAGCGCTTCCACGCGGCGCCGGTGTCCGGGCTATTGAGCTTCTCACGGTAGGTTTCCACCGACTCCAGTGCAAAACTCTCTTCGTTGAGCATCTCGTCGATTGCGTGATGCACCGCTTCGTCCAGTTGGTTGGCAAATTCCTCACCGATCAATTGGTGAGCAATCAGGTTGGCGACAGTCATGTCCAAGGGGATCAGTGGCTGGCCGAAATGCTTGATGTACAGGTCGTTGACCTCTTCGACAAACCGATGCGCCAGATAGGCTTCGTCCAGCAGGCTGTCCAGACCGACATGCCCGGCCATGATTGCCGGAGGCTGGAGGAAATACTGCTCGGCGATTTTCAGCACCGGTTTGATTTGCGATTCGATACCCGCTTCCCTGGCAACTTCATTGGCTGCGTCCAGCAGTTCTGGCACCTCATCTATGTAGGCATAAACAAAACGCGTCAGTACGCCATTGGCATCGGCCTCCGGCAATTGAATTGCTGGGTGAAGGTGAGGCAGTTTGGTCTGCAGCTGACGTGTCAGCAGGCCGGTCTCTTTCTCGTGTTGTTGGGCTTTTTGGATCTGCTCGCGCAATGCGGCGGTGTTCATGAAAACTCCAGGAAACAACGGCAATGAAATAGGGAAGACATAACTTAGCTGCCTTATGAAAAATGCTAAGACGCATTTGTCATAATTGTTTCATCCCTGAGACGCCTCCGTTATATCGGCTTGCCACCACTCGTCTGCATCCTTCTCCATTCCTGCCCTTGAACGCAAGTCCCAGCTGTTTCAGATCATTTACGCCTTCACATTGCGAGGTAGCAGTCGCTGTCTATACTCGGGTGGGAATGGAGTTAGCTGATGACGCCCGACTGCACACGCAGCAAGGCTCGGCGATTCAAGTTCGTAGTCTGAAAAAGCCGCTCCCTTGCCGCAGGTGAAAGCCGGCGGGATAACAAGAACGATAAGGGGAACCCGCAATGATGCGACATCCACACGTCTGGATGGGCCTCCTGTTGTGGTCGATTTTCAGTCAGGCGCAAGCCGCCTGGACTGTGAATATGGCGCCGGGAGCGACTGAAATCAGTCACGCAGTATTTGACCTGCACATGACCATTTTCTGGATCTGTGTAGTGATCGGCATCATCGTCTTCGGCGCCATGTTCTGGTCGATGATTCTGCACCGCCGCTCTACCGGGCAGGTGGCCGCAAAATTTCATGAAAGCACTACCGTTGAAATCCTCTGGACCATCGTGCCCTTCCTGATCCTGGTGGCCATGGCGGTGCCCGCGACGGCAACCCTGATCAAGATGTATGACGCCAGTGAGCCGGATATCGACATCCAGGTCACGGGCTATCAGTGGAAGTGGCACTACAAATACCTGGKCCAGGAGGTTGAGTTCTTCAGCAACCTGAACACCCCCGCCGACCAGATCCACAACAAGGAAACCAAGGGCGAGCACTATTTGCTTGAGGTCGACAAGCCGCTGGTGCTGCCGATCGGTGCGAAGGTGCGCTTCCTGGTGACCTCCGCCGACGTCATCCACTCCTGGTGGGTGCCAGCCTTCGCGGTTAAGCGCGATGCAATACCGGGGTTCGTCAACGAAGCGTGGACCCGCGTCGAAAAGCCTGGCATCTACCGTGGCCAGTGCGCCGAGTTGTGCGGCAAGGACCACGGTTTCATGCCGATTGTGGTCGAGGTCAAGGAAAAGGCCGATTACGAAAAATGGCTCGCCGAACGCAAGGCTGAAGCCCTGCAACTCAAAGAGCTGACCAGCAAGGAATGGACCCTCGACGAGCTCAAGGAGCGCGGCGACAAGGTCTATCACACCACTTGCGTGGCCTGTCACCAGGCCGAAGGCCAGGGCTTGCCGCCGATGTTCCCGGCACTCAAGGGCTCGAAAATTGCCACCGGACCGATCAAGGATCACTTGAGCATTGTCTTCCACGGCAAGCCCGGCACCGCCATGGCGGCGTTCGGCAAACAGCTTTCGGAAGTCGATATTGCAGCGGTCGTGACCTACGAACGTAACGCCTGGGGCAACAACAAGGGCGACATGGTCACGCCTAAAGAAGTGTTGGAGCTGAAACAGGCGGAAAGCAAATGACCCGGTCTATTGCGTACTTAAGGAACGGATCGGGGCTGCACACCCCGGCCTGCCCAGCCCATCTGTTTGCAGGAGACAGGACATGACGGTTGTCATCGATGAACATGTTCATACCGCCACCGAGCACGCCCACGGCCCCGCCAAAGGCCTGATGCGCTGGGTGCTGACCACCAACCACAAAGACATCGGCACGCTGTACCTGTGGTTTGCGTTCTCCATGTTCTTGCTGGGGGGCTCGTTCGCGATGGTGATTCGTGCCGAACTGTTCCAGCCGGGGCTGCAAATCGTCCAGCCGGAATTCTTCAACCAGATGACCACCATGCACGGTCTGGTGATGGTGTTCGGTGCGGTGATGCCGGCCTTCGTCGGCCTCGCCAACTGGATGATTCCGTTGATGATCGGTGCGCCGGACATGGCGTTGCCACGGATGAACAACTTCAGCTTCTGGCTGCTGCCGGCGGCGTTCCTCCTGTTGGTATCGACTCTGTTCAGCCCCGGTGGTGGTCCGAACTTCGGCTGGACGTTCTACGCCCCGCTGTCGACGACCTACGCACCGGAAAGCGTGACCTTCTTCATCTTCGCTATCCACTTGATGGGGATCAGTTCGATCATGGGCGCGATCAACGTGATCGCAACCATCCTCAACTTGCGCGCCCCCGGCATGACGTTGATGAAAATGCCGCTGTTCGTCTGGACCTGGTTGATCACCGCATTCCTGCTGATCGCGGTGATGCCGGTACTGGCCGGGTGCGTAACGATGATGCTGATGGACATCCACTTCGGCACCAGCTTCTTCAGTGCCGCCGGTGGCGGTGACCCGGTACTGTTCCAGCACGTGTTCTGGTTCTTCGGTCACCCCGAGGTGTACATCATGATCCTGCCGGCCTTCGGCGCCGTMAGCTCGATCATTCCGACCTTYTCGCGTAARCCGCTCTTCGGCTACACCTCGATGGTGTATGCGACGGCGAGTATCGCGTTCCTGTCGTTCATCGTCTGGGCGCACCACATGTTTGTGGTCGGCATTCCACTGGTGGGCGAGCTGTTCTTCATGTACGCGACGCTGCTGATCGCGGTGCCAACCGGGGTGAAGGTCTTCAACTGGGCCAGCACCATGTGGCAAGGCTCGCTGACCTTCGAGACACCGATGCTGTTTGCGGTGGCGTTCGTGATCCTGTTCTCCATCGGCGGTTTCTCCGGATTGATGCTGGCCATCGCCCCGGCGGACTTCCAGTACCAGGACACCTACTTCGTGGTCGCGCACTTCCACTATGTACTGGTACCAGGGGCGATCTTCGGGATCTTCGCCTCGGCCTATTACTGGATGCCGAAATGGACCGGCCACATGTACGACGAAACCCTCGGCAAGCTGCACTTCTGGCTCTCGTTCATCGGCATGAACATGGCGTTCTTCCCGATGCACTTCGTGGGTCTGGCGGGCATGCCACGGCGGATTCCGGACTACAACCTGCAATTCGCCGACTTCAACATGGTCTCCTCGATTGGCGCGTTCATGTTCGGTGCCACGCAGATCTTCTTCCTGTTCATCGTGATCAAGACCATTCGCGGCGGTCCACCTGCACCGGCCAAACCGTGGGATGGGGCTGAAGGCCTGGAGTGGAGTATTCCGTCACCGGCGCCGTATCACACCTTCACCACGCCGCCGGAAGTGAAATGAACACCCTGACCTTTGTAGGAGTGAGCCTGCTCGCGATTCAGGCGACGCGGAGTGCCAGATACACCGCTATCGCGAGCAGGCTCGCTCCCACAGGGTTAATGGTGGAGGTTGGAAATCATGGCTGACTCGATTTCGATGAAGAAACTGGTCACCCGCCTGCTGCTGGTGGTGGTGGCGATGTTTGTCTTCGGGTTTGCCCTGGTGCCGATCTACGACGTGATGTGCAAGGCGTTCGGCATCAACGGCAAAACCGCCGGGCAGTACGAAGGCGAACAAACGGTCGACACTTCGCGGCAAGTGCGCGTGCAGTTCCTGTCGACCAACACCGCTGATATGCCCTGGGATTTCTATCCCAAAAGTGACGAGTTGAGCGCCAATCCGGGGGCCGTGAACGAGATGATTTTCATCGCGCACAACCCGACCGATCGCCCGATGAGCGCCCAGGCCGTGCCGAGCATCGCGCCCAGCGCAGCCGCGGCGTACTTCCACAAGACCGAATGTTTTTGCTTTACCCAGCAAGTGCTGCAGCCCGGGCAACGGATCGAGATGCCGGTACGTTTCATTGTTGACCGTGATATGCCCAAGGATGTGAAGCACCTGACGCTGTCCTACACGCTGTTCGATATCACCGCCCGACATCCACCGGTAGCAGTAAACACTGGCGGCTGAGCGTGCCCGATAAGGAGAACAATAAATGGCAACTCATGAACACTATTACGTACCGGCCCAGAGTAAATGGCCGATCATCGCCACACTCGGCATGCTCACCACCGTGTTCGGCCTGGCCACCTGGTTCAATGACCTGAAAGCCGCGCGGCCGGAATCCCACGGCCCGCTGATCTTCTTCGTCGGCGGACTGTTGGTGGCCTACATGCTGTTCGGCTGGTTCGGTACGGTGATCAAGGAAAGTCGCAGCGGGTTGTACAGCGCACAGATGGACCGCTCGTTCCGCTGGGGCATGAGCTGGTTCATTTTCTCGGAAGTGATGTTCTTCATCGCTTTCTTCGGTGCGCTGTTTTATGTACGCCATGTCTCTGGCCCGGCCCTCGGCGGCGAAGGCGCCAAGGGCATGGCGCACATGCTGTGGCCGAACTTCGAATGGACCTGGCCACTGCTGAACAACCCTGACTCGAAGCTCTTTCCACCGCCCAAGGAAGTCATCAGCCCGTGGGGTTTGCCGCTGCTCAACACCGTGCTGTTGGTAAGCTCCAGCGTGACCGTGACCATCGCTCACCACGCGCTGAAAAAAGGCCATCGCGGCGCACTTAAACTCTGGCTGGCGCTCACCGTATTGCTGGGCTGCGCATTCCTTTTCTTCCAGGCTGAAGAATACATGCACGCCTACCGTGAACTGGGCCTGACCCTCGGTTCCGGCATCTACGGCGCGACGTTCTTCATGCTCACCGGTTTCCACGGCGCCCACGTGACCATGGGCACGATCATCCTGTTTGTGATGTTGATGCGGATCATGCGCGGGCACTTCGATAACGAGCACCAGTTCGGCTTCGAGGCGGCGACTTGGTACTGGCACTTCGTGGATGTGGTGTGGATCGGATTGTTCGTTTTCGTCTATGTGCTCTAAAGCTTCAAGCTTCAAGCTTCAAGCTTCAAGCTTCAAGCTTCAAGCTTGAGCTTGTAGCTACCACGGAACGTGGGACACCAACTGGCCGCTGAAGAAACCCCAGGCAATCAAGCCGACGGTGGCGGCGGCCAGTGCAACACGAACACTCAAGGCAATGACGAGGCGGTTCGAACTGCTGTCGTCCTTGACCAGAAAAAACAGGCCGCTGAACAGGCTGACAACCGTGGCAATCAGCATCAGGACGATGGCTGCTTTGAGCATGGTGAGACTCCGGGGGAAAGGCGATGCACTTGAGTATAGCTATCGCGACTGCCGACTTTTTGGCCACGCCATGAAGCGTTTCCGGCCGGGCATCGTGCCGACACTTGTGGTCGCGCTATTGCTGCCGTTGCTGGTGTCGCTCGGGTTCTGGCAACTGAGCCGGGGCGCGGAGAAAAGCGCGCTGCTGCAAAGCTACACCGAGCGCCGTGCCGCCGAACCAATGGCCAGTACCGAACTGCAACACACCGAGGATCCGGCCTTCCGCCGGGTTCGTCTGCACGGCCAGTTCGATGCCGGACACAGCCTGTTGCTGGATAACCGTCAGCGCGACGGCAAGGTTGGCGTCGAACTGCTGCAACCGTTTCAGGATCAAGCGACCGGGCTCTGGCTGCTGGTCAATCGTGGCTGGTTGCCGTGGCCGGACCGACGTACCCCGCCGCAGTTCACTACACCGACTCAGGCCCTGAGTCTCGTTGCCTGGGTCTACGTCTCCCCCGGCACCACCTTCCAACTGCACGCCGATCCGAATACCACCACATGGCCACAACTGGTGACCGCCATTGAACCGGCCAAACTGTGGACAACGCTGGATCGTGAAGGGTTTGCCTACGAATTACGTGAAGAAACCGGCCCGGCGTCCTATCAGGCCGATTGGCCCGTAGTCGCCACAGGCCCGGAAAAACACATCGCTTATGCCGTGCAGTGGTTCGCCATGTCGATTGCCCTGTTCGGCCTCTATCTCTATCTCGGCTGGCACAACGCAAAGGAGAAACACCATGGGAGCGGCCATGAATCCACCCAGCATGTCTGAGGCGAAAACGTCGGCGAGTCGGCGCAAAGGTCGCTTGCAGTTACTGCTGATCCTGTTCGGGGTGATCGGTCCGATGATCCTCGCCACCGGCATGTACAAATTGCAGTTCTGGGTACCGGAAGGTCGCAGCTTTCACGGCGAACTGATCGGCAACGGCCAGACCCGCGCCGACCTCGGCGTGCAGGCACAAGAGGATCGCTGGCAGCTGCTGGTGACCGCACCGAAAGAATGCTCGGTGGATTGTCAGCAACTGGTGTACCTGGCGCGGCAGATCCAGATCGGCCTTGGCCGTGATGCCGGGCGCGCCAGTCATGCCTTGGCCGCGGCACAACCGCTGAGCAGTGAGTACGACGCCAAGCTGACGCGCGAGTATCCTCAATTGCAACGCTACCCAATGGACCTGACCACCTTCAGCAAGACGACTGGCGACAAAACTGTGCCGCAACTGTGGATCATCGACCCTCACGGAAATCTGGTGCTGCGCTACGACCCGACGGTGAAGGGAAAGGATCTGCTCAACGACCTGCGCCATCTGCTGAAACTGTCGAACATCGGATAAGGGCATCGTCATGGCCAAACCTGGATTTCGCCTCGCGCTGTTTGCCACCTTGCTGGCACTGATTGTGGTGCTACTTGGCGCCTACACCCGCCTGACCCACGCCGGCCTCGGCTGCCCGGACTGGCCAGGTTGCTACGGTTTTATCAGCGTGCCGAAAAGCGAAGCCCAACTGGCCCATGCCGAACTGCATTTTCCTGACGCACCGGTGGAAGCCCACAAGGGCTGGAACGAGATGGTTCACCGCTACTTCGCCGGCACGCTGGGGCTGTTGATCTCGGTGCTGGCAGGTCGCGCCTGGGTTCATCGCCGCCATCCGGGGCAACCGGTGAAGTTGCCGTTGTTCCTGCTGGCCGTGGTGTTCGCCCAAGCCGCGTTCGGCATGTGGACGGTGACGCTCAAGCTTTGGCCGCAAGTGGTCACCGGGCATTTACTCGGTGGTTTTGCGACATTGAGCCTGCTGTTTTTGCTGTCGTTGCGATTGTCCGGCGTGATGCCGGCGCTGACCGTGCCACGGCGTTTGCAGTACTGGGCGACCGCCGGGTTGCTGCTGGTGATCCTGCAAATTGCCTTGGGTGGCTGGGTCAGCTCCAACTACGCAGCGGTGGCCTGCATCGACTTCCCCACCTGCCACGGTCAATGGCTGCCACCGGCTGATTTCGCCAACGGCTTTCACCTGACCCAACACATCGGCCCCAATTATCTCGGCGGGCAACTGGACAGCGATGCTCGCACCGCCATTCATCTGACTCACCGTATCGGCGCGCTGCTGGTCACGCTCGTATTGCTCGGGCTGGCCTGGCAACTGAAAGTCGTCGGCATGACACGCCTTGCGGGGCTGGTGCTGATCGCGCTCGCCGCCCAAATCACCCTCGGTATCAGCAACGTGATGTTCCACCTGCCGCTGCCAGTGGCCGTCGCTCACAACGCGGGCGGCGCGGCACTGTTGCTGACAATGGTGCTGGTCAATTATCACGCGCGAACCAGTCTGGTTCGGGTCAAACAGCAATCCCCTGCACGCTGGCGCTTCAGCCCGCGTAAACACTCGGCCGGGCCCATAACAATAAAAGGAGAGATGCCATGGCGACGCTGATCGGCGAACGTCACAGTCAGGCAATCTGGCGTGACTATCTGGAGCTGACCAAGCCGAAAGTGGTGGTGCTGATGCTCATCACCTCGCTGGTCGGCATGTTCCTGGCGACTCGCGCCGGGGTGCCGTGGACAGTGCTGGTGTTCGGCAATCTGGGGATTGCTTTGTGTGCCGGCGGAGCGGCGGCGGTCAACCATGTGGTGGACCGGCGCATTGATGCGGTCATGGCTCGCACGCACAAACGTCCGTTGGCCGAAGGCCGGGTATCACCGGCGGCGGCGCTGACGTTTGCCTTGGTGTTGGCGGTGCTGGGCCAGGCCGTACTGCTCGCTTTCACCAATGCGCTGACCGCGTGGCTGACCCTGGCTTCGCTGCTTGGATACGCGGTGGTCTACACCGGTTTCCTGAAACGCGCGACTCCGCAGAACATCGTCATCGGCGGCCTGGCTGGTGCCGCCCCGCCGCTGCTCGGCTGGACCGCCGCCACCGGCCACGTCAGCGCCGAACCGCTGCTGCTGGTGCTGATCATCTTCGCCTGGACCCCGCCACACTTCTGGGCCCTGGCGATCCACCGCAAAGAGGAATACGCCAAGGCTGACATCCCGATGCTGCCGGTGACCCATGGCGAGCACTACACCAAGGTCCACATCCTGCTTTATACCTTCGCGTTGCTGGCCGTCAGCCTGATGCCCTACGTGATCCACATGAGCGGCATGCTCTACCTGATTTGCGCGCTGGGGCTGGGCGCAAGGTTTCTGCAATGGGCCGTGGTGCTGTACCGTGGCACTCGGCCGCACGCGGCGATCAACACGTTCAAGTACTCTATTTATTACTTGTTCCTGCTGTTTATCGCGCTGCTCGTAGACCACTACTTATTGTTGAACCTATGACTCGAACCCAGAAAACTGTTTTCATTCTTGTCGCCCTGATCGCACTGGTCCTGGGCCTGACCATCAACAAAGTGCTGTCCGGTAAAGGCCAGGGCGACCCGACGGCACTGATCGACGCAGGCATCATCTTGCTGCCGCAAAGCCGCAACCTGCCGGACGTGAAGATGACCGATCAGGACGGCAACCCGGTGACGGTCAATCAGCTGAAGGACAAGTGGAGCTTGCTGTTCTTCGGCTACACCTTCTGCCCGGACATCTGCCCGACCACCCTCGCCCAACTGCGTCAGATCAAGAGCGAACTGCCACCGGAAGCGGCGGCCAAGTTGCAGGTCATCCTGGTCAGCATCGACCCGAACCGCGATACCCCGAAGCAACTCAAGCAGTACCTGGGCTACTTCGATCCGCAGTTCAAAGGCCTGACCGCTTCCTCGGTTGATGACATTCAGACGCTGGCCAACGCGGTGAGTATTCCCTTTATTCCGGCGGACACCAGCAAGGCCAATTACACGGTGGATCACAGCGGCAACCTGGCGGTGATCGGGCCGGACGGCACGCAGCGCGGGTTTATTCGGGCGCCGTTGAACAATGCGAAGTTGGTGGCGCAGTTGCCGGTGATGTTGAACCGCAAATAAGCGACATAAACCCTGTAGGAGCCYGGCTTGCCGGCGATGGCGATCTCAGGGACGCCATCGCCGGCAAGCCAGGCTCCTACAGGGGTCGGTGTTTCAGGCATAAAAAAATGGGGCGCATTCAATGCGCCCCAATCGTTCCCACGCTCTGCGTGGTAATGCAGCCAGGGACGCTCTGCGCCCCCTTCAATTTCAGAACGCCGGCAATACCGCGCCTTTGTACTTCTCGAGGATGAAGGCTTTGACCTCCGGGCTGTGCAGCGCAGCAACCAGTTTCTTCATCGCTTCGCTGTCCTTCTCGTCCGGACGGGCCACGAGGATGTTCACGTAAGGCGAGTCGTTGCCTTCGATGACCAATGCATCCTTGGCCGGATCAAGCTTGGCTTCCAGCGCGTAGTTGGTGTTGATCAGCGCCAGGTCGACCTGAGTCAGCACGCGCGGGATCGTCGCGGCTTCCAGTTCACGGAATTTCAGGTCCTTGGAGTTCTCGGTGATGTCCTTCACGGTCGACAGGATGTTGTTCGAATCCTTCAACTTGATCAGGCCAGCCTTGGCCAGCAGCAACAGCGCACGGCCGCCGTTGGTGGCGTCGTTCGGGATCACCACATTGGCGCCGCCCGGCAACTCGGTCAGAGCCTTGTACTTGCTGGAGTAAGCGCCCAGCGGTTCCAGGTGCACACCGGCCACGGCGACCAGGTTGGTGCCCTTGGCCTTGTTAAACTCATCGAGGTACGGCTGGTGCTGGAAGAAGTTGGCGTCCAGACGTTTTTCCGCCACCTGCACGTTCGGCTGAATGTAGTCGGTGAAAACTTTGACCTTCAGGTCCACACCTTCTTTGGCCAGAGCCGGTTTCACGAATTCGAGGATTTCTGCGTGCGGAACCGGGGTGGCCGCGACAGTCAGGGTGTCGGCGTGGGCGGAAAAGGCTGCAACAGCAGCGAACGCGACGAGTAGTTTCTTCATTCAGCTAACTCCATATGAGGCGCCCGTTTGGCGCCTGCCAGCGAATGGCCGGCTCATGTCTTACTTACGGGAAAAATGGACAACCAATTTATCGCCAACGGTTTGCAGCACTTGAACCAGCACCAGCAGCAACACCACCGTCACCACCATCACATCTGTCTGGAAACGCTGGTATCCGAACCGGATCGCCAGGTCGCCCAGACCGCCAGCGCCGACCACACCGGCCATCGCCGTGTAGGACACCAGTGTAATCGCCGTCACCGTAATCGCCGCGTAAATGCCCGGACGAGCCTCTGGCAGCAAGGCATTGGTGATGATCTGCCGCGTCGTCGCGCCCATGGCCTGGGTGGCTTCGATGATGCCGCGATCCACTTCACGCAGCGCGGTTTCCACCAGTCGCGCGAAGAACGGCGTGGCGCCCACCACCAGTGGCGGAATCGCACCGGCGACACCCAGCGACGTACCAGTGATCAGCACGGTGAACGGAATCATCACGATCAGCAGGATGATGAAGGGCAGCGAACGCAGGATGTTCACCACCAGCGACAGCATCGCGTAGACGCCTTTGGCTTCCAGCAACTGACGCGGGCTGCACAGGAACAACAGCACGCCCAGAGGCAAGCCGAGCAACACGGTGAACAACAACGAACCGCCGAGCATCAGCAACGTGTCGCCGGTGGCCAGCCAGATTTCGAACCAGTCGATATTGGCGAAGAAAGCAGTCAGGGCTTCCATTAGCGCAGCACCTCCATGTGGACGTCAGCCGCGGTGAAACGGGCAAACGCCGCGTCCATGTCGCCACCGGTGACGGCCAGGGTCAATTGCCCGTAGGGGATGTCTTTGATGCGGTCGATGCGACCGGCCAGGATGCTGTAGTCCACACCGGTTTCCCGGGCGACAGTGCCCAGCAACGGCGCGTAGGTCGCGTCACCCTGGAAGGTCAGACGCACGATACGGCCCGGCACATGAGCGAAGTCGTCGCGCTGCTCGCTTTCGTCGATCTGCTCGTCTTCTTGCACAAAGCGCTTGGTGGTCGGGTGTTTCGGATGCAGGAACACCTGGGCCACCGAACCTAATTCGACGATCACACCGGCGTCCATCACCGCCACCTGGTCGCAAACGCGGCGGATCACGTCCATCTCGTGGGTGATCAGGACGATAGTCAGCTTCAGCTCGCGGTTGATCTCGGCCAGCAATTGCAGAACCGACGCAGTGGTCTGCGGGTCCAGAGCGCTGGTGGCTTCGTCGCACAGCAGGATTTTCGGCTTGGTCGCCAAGGCGCGGGCAATGCCGACGCGCTGCTTCTGGCCACCGGATAACTGTGCCGGGTACTTCTTGGCGTGGTCGGACAAACCCACCCGCGCCAGCAATTCGGCCACGCGCAGGTCGATCTCGCTGCGCGACAGTTCGCCCGCCAGGGTCAGCGGCAACGCAACGTTGTCGGCAACTGTCTTGGACGCCAGCAGGTTGAAGTGCTGGAAAATCATCCCGACTTGCTGACGGAAGCGCCGCAGGCCGTTGGCATCCAGCGCAGTCACTTCTTCGCCGTCGACGAAGATCTTGCCGCCGCTGGAGTTCTCCAGGCGATTGATCAGACGCAGCAGGGTACTTTTTCCTGCACCGGAATGACCGATCAGGCCAAAGACCTGGCCGTTCTCAATCGTCAGACTGGTCGGATGCAGGGCGGGAATATCCTTACCGGCGACGCGGTAGGTTTTGTGGACGTTTTGAAACTCGATCACGTAGCGAACCTTGTGGGGCGCGTTAGAAAAGGATCAGCGGTTAGCCGGGCGCGCATTTTAGCCTGTCCGTATAGAGGTTATTAGCATTTATTCCGCATTCAACCTTTGATTTGGCAATAACGCGATCAAAGGTCATAAAAAAGGAACGGCTAAAAACCCCATCAGTCACTAATAAGGCAACTCGACTACGCCCCCGGTGCCGTGCCTGGGGAATGCACAAGAATCCTGGCTACGGCGGGAATCGCAACGAGGAGTTTAGACTGATGAGTAACAAGAAGCCTRCCCCCACCCAAAGCGCACTGGCCGGTACCGACACCCTGGACCGCGGCAACACCAATACCAAGCTCGACAGCCTGGAAAAATTTCGCTCCGACGCCACCGAACAGGCCCTGCGCACCAATCAGGGCGTGAAGGTTTCGGACAATCAGAACACCTTGAAGGTCGGCGCCCGCGGGCCTTCGTTGCTGGAAGATTTCATCATGCGTGAGAAAATCACGCACTTTGACCATGAACGCATTCCCGAGCGCATCGTCCACGCTCGCGGGACCGGGGCGCATGGCTATTTCCAGACTTACGAAAACCATTCCACGCTGACCAAGGCCGGTTTCCTACAGGATCCGGGCAGGAAGACTCCGGTATTCACGCGATTTTCCACGGTGCAGGGACCACGCGGGTCAGGCGATACCGTGCGGGACGTGCGAGGTTTCGCCGTGAAGTTCTTCACCGACGAAGGCAACTTCGATCTGGTGGGCAACAACATGCCGGTGTTTTTCATTCAGGACGCGATCAAGTTTCCGGACTTCGTACACGCAGTGAAACCGGAGCCGCATAACGAGATCCCTACGGGCGGCTCGGCTCACGACACGTTCTGGGACTTTGTCTCGCTGGTGCCCGAATCGGCGCACATGGTGATCTGGACCATGTCTGATCGGGCCATCCCGAAAAGCCTGCGCAGCATGCAGGGTTTCGGCGTGCATACGTTCCGGTTGATCAACGCCGAAGGCAAATCACGCTTCGTCAAATTCCACTGGCGCCCCACCGCCGGCACTTGCTCGCTGGTATGGGATGAGGCGCAGAAGCTTGCCGGTAAAGACACCGACTTCCACCGTCGCGACCTCTGGGAAGCCATCGAGATGGGCGATTACCCGGAGTGGGAACTGGGCGTGCAAATCATCGAAGAAGAAAACGAGCACAGTTTCGACTTCGATATCCTCGACCCCACCAAGCTGATTCCTGAAGAAATCGTGCCCATCACGCCCTTGGGCAAAATGGTGCTCAACCGCAACCCGGATAACTTCTTCGCCGAAACCGAGCAGGTCGCGTTCTGCCCTGGTCATATCGTGCCGGGAATCGACTTCTCCAACGATCCACTGCTGCAAGGTCGACTGTTTTCCTACACCGATACGCAGATCAGCCGACTCGGTGGGCCGAACTTTCATGAGATCCCCATCAACCGGCCGGTGGCGCCGTTCCACAACGGTCAGCGGGATGCACTGCACCGCACCACCATCGACAAGGGGCGCGCAGCTTACGAACCCAACTCCATCGACGGCGGTTGGCCGAAAGAAACCCCGCCCGCCGCACAGGATGGCGGTTTCGAGAGTTATCCGGAGCGGATCGACGCCAACAAGATCCGCCAGCGCAGCGAATCGTTCAGCGACCATTTCTCTCAGGCGCGGCTGTTTTTTCACAGCATGAGCAAGCACGAGCAGGAACACATCATCTCCGCCTACAGCTTTGAACTCGGCAAGGTGGAGCGTGAGGCGATTCGCGCGCGTGAGGTGAACGAGATCCTGGCCAATATCGATCTGGATTTCGCCACGCGTGTGGCCGTCAATCTTGGCTTGCCCACGCCGAAAGCCGGGACCGTCGAGGTGCCAAAAACATCTCTGGACCGCTCGCCAGCCCTGAGCCAGGCCAATTTGCTGCCGGGCAACATCAAAACCCGAAAAGTGGCAATTCTTGCGGCCAACGGTGTCGATGGTGCGGCAATTGATGCTATGAAGAAGGCATTGGAGGCGGAAGGCGCGCACGCCAAATTGTTGGGGCCAACCTCAGCACCGGTGAAAACCACCGATGGCAAAACGTTACCGGTGGATGCTTCGATGGAAGGTTTACCTTCAGTGGCATTCGACGCGGTGTTTGTGCCGGGTGGCGCGGCTTCGATCAAGGCATTGAGCGGCGATGGTGTGGCGCTGCATTACCTGTTGGAGGCATACAAACACTTGAAGGCGATTGCACTGCATGGCGAGGCGAAGCAGTTGCTGGATGTGCTTAAGCTGGAGGCTGACGCGGGATTGATCGTGGGGGCAGATGCGAAGTTGATCAAGCCGTTTTTTGCGGCGATCGGGCAGCATCGGGTTTGGGATAGGGAGCCCAAGGCCAAGGCGATTCCGGCTTGAGGTTTTATATCGGTAGTTAGGACGCTATCGCGAGCAGGCTCACTCCCACATTGGATTTGTGTCGATCACATAACCCCCTGTGGGAGCGAGCCTGCTCGCGATGCTTTTAAGGCTTGCGCGGGCTCAGAACCATCTGCGCCTGAACATTGCGCAATATCTGCTTTTCCAGCTTCAGTTCAAAATCCGCATCCAGTTTCTCCACCCGCTTGGTCAGCAACGTCGCCAGCCAGGGATAATCATCGGTGCGCGGCACCTGAATGCTCACGTCGCAGTTAAAATTCACCACATCGGCGGCGATGGCATCGAGTTGGCGTCTAAGTTTCGCCATATCCGTGATATTCAATGCAACCGTAGTGCTTTYGGCCGTCGGATCAATAACCTTCGCCTTGGGTTGGGCTTCAGCGGCTTGAAGATCGGCTTCCGCTTTATCCAGTTCGGCTTTGCGGGCAGTGACGATGGCATTGTTCACCCCGCCCGTCAGCGCCGGGGCTTTCGGCATAAGGGCCCGAGCGCGACTCAACGCGGTGGCGGCGGCATTCACATCGCCTTTTTGCAGCACGATCTGGCTACGGCGCAGATACGCCTCGGCCAGTTGCCGTTGGTATTGCTCAAGGGTTGGATCGTTGGGTGACTGGGCCTGCAAGGCGGCCAATTGATCTTCGGCGGTGGCCAACTCGTCGCTGGCGAGGCTTTGTTCCAGCTGCGTGATGGCCGCAGCCCGGGACTCAGAGACCTCTGGGGCCGCCGGTGGCGTGCTWTGGCAGGCGCCCAGCAGCAAAGAAAATGCGACAAGGAGCAGATAACGGGAGGCGAACAACTTCATTCCTGCGACTCTCTATTTGCGCAAAAAACGAGCAAGTCTACACCCCTCGACGGGGCAGGACAAAACTCAGCAGAAACAGTGCGGCAGCCGTCACAACAATCGAGGGGCCCGCCGGTGTGTCCTTGAACCATGACAGCGACAGCCCGCCGCAGACCGCGAGCATGCCCAACAGGCTCGCGCCCAGTGCCATCTGCTCCGGTGACCGGGCGTGTCGTTGCGCCGCAGCCGCCGGGATGATCAACAGCGACGTAATCAGCAATACACCGACGATTTTCATCGCGACAGCAATCACCACGGCGATCAAGAGCATCAGGGTCAGGCGCAACGACGCCACCGGCAATCCTTCGACCCTGGCCAACTCCTCATGCACCGTGATGGCCAGCATTGGCCGCCACAACGTCACCAGCAACGCCAATACGGCCGCGCTGCCACCCAGGATCCAGGCCAGATCGGACGGGCTGATCGCCAGCAAGTCGCCGAACAGATACGCCATCAGGTCGATCCGTACTTCGTGCATGAAGCTTAGTACCACCAGGCCCAGGGAGAGCGTGCTGGGCGCGAGAATTCCCAAAAGCGTGTCAGACGCCAGCGGTTGGCGTTGTTGCAACGTCACCAGCAACACCGCCAACAGCAAGCAGCCGACGGTCACCGCAACGGTCGGGCTGACATCCAGCAAGAATCCCAGCGCTACGCCGAGCAAGGCCGCGTGGGACAAGGTGTCGCCGAAATAGGCCATGCGCCGCCAGACCACGAACGAGCCCAGCGGGCCCGCCACCAGCGCCAAGGCCAAACCTGCAAGCAGGGCGTAGAGCAGAAAATCAGCCATGCTTGCAGCTATCTCCGTGAACGTGGGGTTGAGCCGCCGAGGCCGCTGTGACCACCGAGCCATGCAGATCATGGGCGTGGTCGTGATGGTGGTGATAAATCGCCAGGCTTTGGGCGTTCTTGCCGAACAGCTCGACGAATGCCGGATCGCCGCTGACCTGCTCAGGATGCCCGGAACAGCAGACGTGGCGGTTGAGGCAAACCACCTGGTCGGTGGTGCTCATGACCAGGTGCAGGTCGTGGGAAACCATCAGCACGCCGCAACCGTGACGGTCGCGCAGTCGCGTAATCAGGTTGTAAAGTTCTGCCTGGCCCGCCACGTCGACGCCTTGCACCGGCTCGTCGAGCACCAGCAGTTCCGGCTCACGCAGCAGCGCCCGGGCCAGCAGCACGCGCTGCATTTCACCGCCGGAAACACTTTGCACCGGGCTGTCGATCACCTGTTCGGCGCCGACCTCCTTGAGTGCCGCCAACGCCATTGCGCGGTCCACGCCCGGCACCAGCCGCAAAAAGCGCAGCACCGACAGCGGCAGCGTTGGATCGACGTGAAGTTTTTGCGGCATGTAACCCACGCGCAGTTTCGGCTTGCGCCAGACGCTGCCGCTGGTCGGCTTCAACAGGCCGAGCACCGCGCGCACCAGCGTGGTCTTGCCGGCACCGTTAGGGCCGATCAGGGTGACGATCTGCCCCGGCTCGACACTCAGCTCGATGTTATCCAGCACACTTTGCCCGGCAAACGTGACAGCAACCTGCTCGAGACGGATCAGCGCGTTGCTCATCAAACCCCCTGGCAACCCGAACAGAGACCGACCACTTCAACGGTCTGGCCTTCGACTACAAAACCGACATCCTTGGCACTCATCACAATCGAGTCACTGATGGACTTCTGTTCGAGCTCAATGGCGGCGTGGCATTCGCGGCAAATCAGGAACTGCCCCTGGTGGGCGTGCCCCGGATGATTGCAGCCGACGAAGGCGTTGAGCGAGGAGATTCGGTGCACCAGGACGTTTTCCAGGAGGAAATCCAGTGCGCGATACACGGTCGGCGGCGCGGCGCGACGGCCGTCCTGCTCACTGAGCACCGCGAGAATGTCGTAGGCACCCAACGGTTTATGGCTTTGCCACACCAGCTCCAGCACTCGCCGGCGCAACGCGGTCAGACGCAATCCCTGGCGTGCGCACAAGGCATCCGCCTCAGACAATGCGCTATGCACGCAATGAGAGTGGTCGTGGGGACGGCTGGCAATCGGTGTTTTAGGCATGAGCGGCGACGAGTTTTGTGAGAGACGTTATTATGTTACTCGTTCTCGCCTCTTCGAGTGGTCATCGTGTCCCGACTTTTTTCTATTTTTGTCGCATTTATCGCAAGTTTTTTGCTGATAGGTTCAGCGCATGCCGAGGTCAAAGTCCTCACCACCATCAAACCCCTGCAATTGATTGCCGCCGCAGTGCAGGATGGCGTGGCGGTTCCGGAAGTGTTGCTGCCACCGGGCACTTCGCCGCATAGCTATGCCTTGCGCCCTTCCGACGTACGAAAAGTGCAATCGGTCGATCTGCTGTACTGGATCGGGCCGGACATGGAAGGTTTCCTGCCGCGCGTGCTGAATGGTCGTGCGCTGCCGAGCGTCGCCGTACAGGATTTGCCGGGGCTGAAGTTGCGTCGCTTCGCTGAAGACAGTCACTCCCACGCAGAAGAAGCGGATGAGCATGACCACGATCACCGCCCTGGCAGTCTGGACGCGCATTTGTGGTTGTCACCGACGAATGCCCGGGTGATTGCTGCAAAAATGGCCGTTGACCTGAGTGCTGCCGACCCGACAAATGCGGCGCGTTATCAGAGCAACCTCAAGGCGTTCGGCGAACGACTGGACGCGCTCGACCTGCGCCTAAAGGCGCGGCTGGCAGGGATCGCAGACAAACCGTACTTCGTGTTCCACGAAGCGTTCGACTACTTCGAAGACGCCTATGGCCTGAAACACACCGGAGTATTTAGCGTCGCTGCCGAAGTCCAGCCCGGCGCCCAGCACGTCGCGGCGATGCGCGCGCGGTTGCAGGAAGTGGGCAAGACATGCGTGTTCAGTGAGCCGCCCTTACGCCCGCGCCTGGCGGAAACGCTGGTATCGGGTCTGCCGGTGAAACTGGCGGAACTGGATGCGCTGGGCGGGTATACGCCGGCGACCGCCCAGGGGTATGAGCAGGTGCTGGAGAAGTTGGGGAATGATTTGGCGGGGTGTCTGGAGTCGCTCTAGATTTTGTTCGGCTTCGCCTCAATCGCGAGCAGGCTCGCTCCCACAGGATCTTTAGTGGACACAACATCTGTGTTCACATCGGTCAACTGTGGGAGCGAGCCTGCTCGCGATGTTTTTAAAGGGCAAACGGCAGCGGTGTGCTGACCTTCTGCCGCTGCGCCAACCGCAACTGAAACTCCATCGGGTCGTGAATCAACACGTCCTGCCCGGCAAATGACTTCGCCGCAATCAACCGTGACAACCAAAACCGCACACACGCCACGCGCAGCATCGTCGGCCACAGTTCGGCTTCAGTCGCCGTGAACGGACGCAACGCCGCATAAGCCCCCAGCAAGGCCCGCGCCCGCGGCCCATCGATCAACCCGTCTTCGTCCGAACACCAGTCGTTCAAGGCAATCGCCACGTCGTAGAGCATCGGCCCCGAGCAGGCGTTGTAGAAGTCGATCAACCCGGTCAGGTGCGTGCCTTCGAACATCGCGTTGTCGCGGAACAGGTCGGCGTGGATATTGGCGCGCGGCAGCGCCAGAATTTTCACCTTCTGTTCGGCGATTTCATCCAGCGCCCGTTTCAGCAAATCGCTTTGCTCGGCATTCAGATGAGAAAGAAACTGCGTGCCTTCCTCCAGCATCCAGTCCAGACCACGATCGGTTTTACGCTTGATCATGTTGGCCTGGGTCGCCAGGTGCAGGTGTGCAAGCAACTCACCCACCTGGGTGCAGTGCTGCGCGTTGGCTTGCTTGATGTGCTTGCCGGCGAGTCGCGGTTGCAGCAGCGCAGGTTTGCCGGCCAGTTCGCGCAGGGCGACGCCATCGGTGGTGCGCAGGGCGTAAGGCACAGGCAAATCGGCCTCATGCAGGACATCGAGCAGTTCAATGAAGAACGGCATCTCGTCGACCGGACCGCGCTCGACCAGAGTCAGGACGAACTCGCCCTGCTCAAGACTGATAAAGAAATTGGTGTTTTCGCTACCGGCAGCAATCCCCTGGAAATCAAGCAGGCGGCCGAGGCCATAAGGGGCGAGAAAGGTTTCCAGCTCGGGCCGAGCCAGGGGGGTGAACACAGACATGGTTAAAACTGCCAGTACGGGCGCCGCTGGTGAGCCAGCGCCAATTGAAATTAAGAAACTACTTCCACTCAAAGATTTTCCACGCCGGAATCAGCATATCCGGCTGATCCGAGCGGATGAAGTTTGCATCTGTACCATCGGCGCGTACCAGAAAATATGGCGGTGCGCCTTTCGGTGTGACCTTGATCGCATACAGGAAACCATTTTGACGGTACTCCTGAATGACCTTGTCCCCTTCCGTGCGGATCGTAACTTCCGGCTCCGCTGTCGGCGCATCGTCCGCCGCCATGACGGCTAATGGAACAGTTGCAAACAAGCCAGCCAGCAACAGGCGATTTAGTGTGCGCATGATAACCTTGTCCCTTTGTCGTCAACGGTCCCGCTATTCTAGCGCCGGACCCGCCGAAAAGGTTGATCCTGCTCATGAGCCAAGCCCCCCTCGTCCTGGTGGACGGTTCTTCTTACCTGTACCGCGCCTTTCACGCGCTGCCACCGCTGACCACGTCCAAAGGCCTGCCGACCGGTGCGGTCAAGGGCGTATTGAACATGCTCAAGAGTCTGCGCAAGCAGTACCCGGACAGTCCGTTCGCGGTAGTGTTCGACGCCAAGGGTGGGACATTTCGCGATGACATGTACGCCGAATACAAGGCCAACCGTCCGAGCATGCCCGACGACATGCGTGTGCAAATCGAGCCGTTGCACCAGAGCGTGATCGCCCTTGGCTTCCCGCTGCTGTGCGTCGAAGGCGTCGAGGCCGATGACGTGATCGGCACCCTGGCCCGCAGCAGTGCAGCGGCGGATCGCCCGGTGATCATCTCCACCGGCGACAAAGACATGGCGCAACTGGTCGACGGCCACATAACCTTGGTCAACACCATGACCGGTAGCAGTATGGACGTGGAGGGCGTGAAGGAGAAATTCGGCGTCGCTCCCGAGCAGATCATCGATTATCTGGCACTGATGGGCGACTCTTCCGACAACATCCCGGGCGTTCCGGGTATTGGCCCGAAGACCGCTTCCGGCTTGTTGGTGGGTGTAAATGGCGGCCTGACCGAACTGTATGCACAGCTCGACATCGTCCCGACCCTGCCGATTCGCGGCGCGAAAACCCTGCCGGCCAAGCTCGAAGAGCACAAGGAGATGGCGTTCCTCTCCTACCAGCTGGCAACCATCAAGATCGACGTGCCGCTGGACATCGGCCTCGATGACTTGCAAATGGGCAAACCGGATCACGACAAGCTCGCTGAGCTGTACACCTTGCTGGAGTTCAAGAGCTGGTTCGAAGACAACCAGCGCGACGCCAAGCGCTCCGGCCAGGAAGTGACCGCGCCCGTGGTTGAAGAAGTCGTCGCCGAGACCGAACTCAAATACACCACGATCCTCACCCAGGCTGATTTCGACCTGTGGCTAAAGAAGCTCAACGACGCCAAGCTGATCGCCTTCGATACCGAAACCACCGGCATTGATGCGCAGCAGGCGCAACTGGTCGGCCTGTCGTTCGCTGTACAAGCCAACGAAGCTGCCTACATCCCCCTGACCCATTCCTACATGGGCGTACCGGATCAGCTGGACCGCGACACCGTGCTTCGCGCACTGAAACCGATTCTGGAAGACCCGAACAAGCTCAAGGTTGGCCAGCACGCCAAGTTCGACATGAACATCCTGGCCAACTGCGCCATCGGCGGTGATCAGAGCTGCGGTATCACTGTGCGGGGCATCGCTTTCGACACGATGCTCGAATCCTACGTGCTGGACTCCACGGCGACCCGCCACGACATGGACAGCCTGGCGCTCAAGTACCTGAATCACACCACTACCAGCTTCCAGGACATCGCCGGCAAAGGCGCCAAACAGTTGACGTTCGACCAGATTTCCCTGGAACTGGCCGGGCCTTACGCCGCCGAAGACGCCGACGTGACGCTGCGCCTGCACCAGACGTTGCAGGAAAAGCTCAATGCCATCCCGAGCCTGAGCAGAGTCCTCAGCGAAATCGAAATGCCGCTGGTACCGGTGCTGGCGCGGATTGAACGCCAGGGGGCGCTGGTCGACGCCAATCTGCTGGGCATTCAAAGCGTGGAACTGGGCGAGAAAATGGTCGCCCTCGAGCGTGAGGCATTCGCCATCGCCGGCGAAGAATTCAACCTCGGCTCGCCCAAGCAATTGGGCGTGATCCTGTACGAAAAACTCGGCCTGCCGGTCCTCAGCAAAACCGCCAAGGGCCAGGCCTCCACCGCCGAAGCCGTGCTGGCGGAACTGGCCGAGCAGGATTTCCCGCTGCCCAAAGTGCTGATGCAGTACCGCTCGATGAGCAAGCTGAAAAGCACCTACACCGACCGCCTGCCGGAACAGATCAACCCGCGCACCGGCCGGATTCACACTTCCTACCATCAGGCCGTGGCAGCCACCGGGCGGTTGTCGTCCAGCGATCCGAACCTGCAGAACATTCCGATCCGCACCGCCGAAGGCCGTCGCATTCGTCAGGCGTTTGTTGCACCCACAGGTTACAAATTGCTGGCGGCGGACTACTCGCAGATTGAACTGCGGATCATGGCCCATCTGGCCAAGGACGAAGGGTTGCTGCACGCCTTCCGCAATGATCTGGACGTGCATAAAGCCACGGCGGCCGAAGTCTTCGGCGTTGAACTGGCGGATGTGACCACCGATCAGCGTCGTAGTGCCAAAGCGATCAACTTCGGTTTGATCTACGGCATGAGCGCGTTCGGCCTGGCCAAGCAGATCGGTGTTGATCGCAAGCAGTCGCAGGCGTACATCGACCGTTATTTCGCCCGTTACCCAGGCGTGCTGCAATACATGGAGCGCACTCGCGCCCAGGCGGCCGAGCAAGGTTTTGTTGAGACGATCTTCGGTCGCCGTCTGTACCTGCCGGAAATCAACGCGAAAAACCCGGCCCTGCGCAAAGGTGCCGAGCGCACGGCGATCAACGCCCCGATGCAAGGCACGGCAGCGGACATCATCAAGAAAGCCATGGTGGCCGTGGATAACTGGCTGACTTCGTCAGGCCTCGACGCCAAAGTCATCCTGCAGGTGCACGATGAATTGGTTCTCGAAGTGCGTGAAGATTTGGTCGATCAGGTTCGCGAGGAGATTCGCATCCACATGAGCGACGCTGCGAAGCTGGATGTGCCGCTCCTGGTAGAGGTTGGGGTCGGAAATAACTGGGATGAGGCTCACTGAGCCTTCTGAACTGGCGTTTTCTGCTGTGGCATAGCGCCGCAGCAGAAAGCGCGGAGCGCTTTATATCGAAAAATCCTTGGGTTTATTTCCAATGGATTTGGAACTTCTTCGGAACTAAACCCGTCAACTACCACTCAGAGTTACTGAATGGCTGGTGAAGCCCTTCGATGCTCCTATGTTGTGTTAAGTGTTGGCAGATAATCTGGACCCCGCCCTAGCGGTCCGGAACTTGAGCCCCGGAACTTCCTCCTCCCCATAGAAGTCCGGGGTTTTTTTTTGCCTGCCAATTGCCTCAATGCCTTACTCGGCAGCCTCGGAACCTTTGTCCGCCAGCTCCATCCAGCCTGCCAGCACAGTGTAGGCGTCTTCCAGACCCAGGCGTTTTGGCGCCGAGAACAGCTGAATACTGACTGCATCCCCCCAGCCCTTACGGATATCGGCCTGAACTTTGAGCAGGACGTTTTTCGCCGCGCCGTACGTCAGCTTGTCGGCTTTGGTCAGCAAAATATGCATCGGCATGCCGCTGGCGACAGCCCAATCGAGCATCAACAAGTCGAAGTCGGTCATTGGATGACGGATGTCCATCATCAAAATCAGACCTTTCAAACTCTCGCGACCACCCAGATACGCTTCCAGGTGACGCTGCCAGTGCAGCTTCAGCGGGATAGGTACTTTTGCGTAACCGTAACCCGGAAGGTCGACCAGACGACGATCATCGTCTAGCTTGAAGAAGTTCAAGAGCTGCGTGCGCCCCGGGGTTTTCGAGGTTCGCGCAAGACTGGCGTGCGTCAGGGTGTTCAGCGCACTGGACTTGCCGGCGTTGGAACGGCCGGCGAAGGCCACTTCAAAGCCTTCATCGTCCGGGCATTGATCGACTTTGGCAGCGCTGAGCATGAAGGTGGACTGTTGGCACAGGCCGAGGATGGGATTCTTGAGTTGCATGGGATTTCCGATGTGGGCGGCGCCGGGAATGGACGCGGCAAGCGGTGTCGTTTCCGTTTCAGTGACGCCAGTATATAATGCCGCAGATTTTGTGTGCGCTTTGTCCCAGCGTAGGATGAAGATCACGAGAGCGATTGACCTTGATTGCGCACTAGAACGCAACATGCTCTCAACCCTGAAAAGGTCGTTTTATGACGAAATGGCTGCTAGCTGCCGGTGTCTTGATGCCGCTTTACAGCGCTCAGGCTACACAGGATCCGGAAGCTGTGTACAACCGTGTTTGTGGTGCCTGTCATTCCGGCCAACTACCCATGGCCCCTCAAAAGGGCGATCAGGAAGCTTGGACGCCGAGGTTGGCGAAAGGTATGGAGACGCTGGTGCAACACGTGACCCAGGGTTTCAAGGCGATGCCGCCGCGTGGTTTGTGCATGGACTGCAGTGCCGAGGATTACCAGGCAATCATCCAGTGGATGAGCGAGTGATTCCGGTCCATAACTCTTTAACCCTTAGCCGTAGTTGGATTAGCTGATGAACAAATTGATCGTGAGTCTGCTGTTGACCGTGGGGATCTCCGGCATTGCCCATGCTGCAGGTGATGCGACTGCTGGTCAGGCGAAAGCCGCAGTATGTGGCGCCTGTCATGGCCCGGATGGCAACAGCATGGCGCCTAACTTTCCAAAACTGGCAGGCCAGGGTGAACGCTACCTGACCAAACAGCTGCACGACATCAAGTCGGGCAAGCGCACCGTTCTGGAAATGACCGGGCTGCTGACCAACCTGAGCGATCAGGATCTGGCTGATATCGCTGCCTACTTCGCCAAACAGAACGGCAGTGTTGGCGCCGCCGACCCTAAAATCGTGGCCCGCGGTGAAGCCTTGTTCCGTGGCGGCGACCTGGCCAAGGGCCTGCCAGCCTGCACCGGTTGCCACTCTCCAGACGGCAAGGGCAATGCGGCCGCCGGCTTCCCCCATCTGGGTGGCCAGCACGCTCAATACGTCGCCAAGCAACTGACCGATTTCCGTAAGGAAGAAGGCGGACGCACCAACGATGGCGATGCCAAAACCATGCAGACCATTGCCAAACGACTGAGCGACGAAGATATCGCCGCCGTGTCCAGTTACATTCAAGGCCTGCACTAAGGCCGGTTGATCGAGCGTTGCGAGCGATGAACATCTCTTGCAACGTTAACGCTCGATTAATCCGTCGCAGCAAGTATAAAAAGGGTGGCTTAGGCCGCCCTTTTTTGTGGCCGCTGCCGTTACACTACAGAACTCAAGCCCGCCAGGACCTGTCTGAAAACAGGTCGCGCGAGGCGACCAAAATTGTCCAGGAGTAAAGCATGCGTAATCTGATCATCAGCGCCGCATTCGTCGCTGCCAGCCTGTTCGGCATGACGGCCCAAGCCGCCGAAGCCCCAGCCGCCCCTTTTGTCGAACTGACCAATCCGGTTCCGGTCGCCGTGCCTGGCAAAATCGAAGTCGTGGAGCTGTTCTGGTATGGCTGCCCGCACTGCTATGCGTTCGAACCGGTGATCAATCCTTGGGTCGAGAAGCTGCCCTCCGACGTGAACTTCGTGCGTATTCCAGCCATGTTCGGCGGCCCGTGGKATGCTCACGGCCAGATGTTCCTGACTCTGGAAGCCATGGGTGTCGAGCACAAGGTTCACGCCGCGGTTTTCGAAGCAATCCAGAAAGAACACAAGAAACTGGTCACTCCAGAAGAAATGGCAGAGTTCCTGGCCACTCAGGGCGTCGACAAGGACAAGTTCCTGGCCACCTTCAACTCCTTCGCCATCAAGGGCCAGATCACCAAAGCCAAAGACCTTGCGAAGAAGTATGAAATCTCGGGCGTACCGACCATGATCGTCAACGGTAAATACCGCTTTGACGTGGGCTCTGCCGGCGGTGCCGAGCAAGCCCTGAAACTGGCCGATACACTGGTCGACAAAGAGCGAGCGGCTAGCAAGGCTGCCGCCAACTAAGCGAAGCGACTGCCATGCGCCGCTGGGGAACTGAACGCGTTGTTGGCCTGCATGATCCACGGGTCAACGAACATCACCTGGAGTCGACGGGCTTGCCCGCAGACAGTCGTCTGCGCTTGCTCAGCTTTAATATCCAGGTCGGCATCAGTACCGAGCGGTATCGGCATTATCTGACCCGAGGCTGGCAACACTTGTTGCCGCACACCGGGCGTGCCGACAACCTGCAAAAAATCGGCAACCTGCTGGGCGACTTCGATCTGGTCGCCTTGCAAGAAGCCGATGGCGGCAGCCTGCGATCAGGCTACGTCAATCAAGTCGAACACCTGGCGCAGCTCGGCGCCTTCCCCTACTGGTATCAACAACTCAATCGCAACCTCGGACGCCTCGGCCAGCACAGCAATGGCGTGCTCAGCCGCTTGCGCCCATGGGTGATTGAAGATCACCCGCTGCCGGGGCCCAAGGGTCGCGGAGCGATTCTGGTGCGCTTCGGCGAAGGTCCGGAGGCATTGGTGGTGGTCATGATGCATCTGGCGCTGGGCGCTCGCGTGCGCAGCCTGCAACTGGCCTACATCCGCGAGTTGATCGGCGGCTATAAACACCAGGTGCTGATGGGCGACATGAATACCCATGCCAGTGACTTGCTGCAAAACTCCCCGTTGCGTGACCTCGGGCTGCTCGCACCGCAACTGGAAGCAACCTTCCCCAGCTGGCGCCCACAGCGCTGCCTGGACCACATTCTACTTAGCCCGACGCTGACCCTTGAAAAGGTCGAGGTCCTGGCACAGCCCATTTCCGATCACCTGCCAGTCGCGGTAGAGATTCGTCTGCCGGGTTCGCTCACTGCGGATGCATTACCCGCGTTGAGCCCTGCCCCGCGCGGACCCCATGAATGAGCGACGAAACACAGCGCTGGAAAGAGAAATACCTCAAAAGCATCGAACAACTGGAAAAGCTTGAACGTCGCTGGGATGCCCGGCTCGACCTGCTGCGCCGTGGGCTGGTGCGTAGCACGCTGGCTGCTGAAGGTACTGACCGCGCCGTCGACCAATGCATGGAAGAGATGCGCGAAGTCGTGCGTACCGATGACATGGACGCTGGCCTGGCGGCCCTGCTGCCGCGACTCGAAAAAGCCGTGCTCGATTCAGAGCAGCGCCGGGAAACCCGAGTCAATCAAACCAGCGCCGCACTGACTGCGCTGGTCGCGCAACTGCAATCATTGCCGCTGCCGCGGGAAGTGAGCCGGCCGCTCAAGAGCTTTGCCAAAAAGCTCGAAGAAAGAGCCAGTCAGGCCCGCGAAATTCCGTTGCTGCTCAGCGAACTGAGCGGTCTGCAAGGCAAAGCCTTGAGTCAGTTGGAGAAACCTGCGGAGCCCGAGCAGCCCGGTTTTTTGCAGAGACTGTTCGGCAGCCGCGACGCTGACGAGGAAGTGCAGCAGGTCGTCGCTCCTGCCGCTTACACAGCCGCTGCGCAGCCTGTGGAGCCGGCTGCCGAGATTGCGCATGTTGATCACGCATCGAATGAGGAGCGACCGTCAGTCACACAACCAGCGGCACCCATCTGTGAAGGGGGGGTACTTGTCCCGCCCGCCCTTGAGGCAGTCGCTGCCTATGTGCCAACTCCGGAATCACAAACGGCTTCGGACAATGAACACCAGGAAGAGCCCACCCTTCCCCTCCTCGCACCCGCCACGCTGATTCAACCGGCAATCAATCCTGATGAGCTGACCCCGGCATTCACGGCCATTGATCCTGAGCACCGCGATCCAGATATCCTTCTCTACGCCTTGCCCGACTCACCGGAGCCGTCATACAGCTCGGTTGCCAGACACATCGAAAACACACTGCTGGGCCTGCTCGACGATCTGACATTACCGGAACGCTACCGACCACAAGCTGAAGCGATGCGTGATCGCCTGCAAAATGGTTTGAACTGGTATGAATTGATTCCGATCCTCGACGATCTAGCGACCTTGATGCTGGCGATAAATGACAATGGCCAGCACGAATTCGAAGCCTATTTACAGCAACTCAATGAACGCCTGGAGTCCTTCCAGAGTAACTTGCAGGCTGCCAGCGAAGGCCACGCCGACAGCCGCTCTGCGGCGCGCCAGATGGATACGCAGATCCGCGAACAGGTCGACGGCTTGCACAGCAGCATGCAGGAAGCGGCGGACCTGGATGACCTCAAGCTCGTCCTGGAGAACCATCTTGAAGGTCTGCTGGGCACCATGGATCACCACAAGCAGCAGCGTGACGAACGTGAACAAGCGGTAGCCGCACGGTTAAACAGCCTGGCTGAACGGGTGGCGCACATGGAGCAGGAAGCGCTGGGTTACCGTGAACACCTTGAAGAGCAGCGGCAGAAAGCGCTGATCGATCCGCTCACCGGCCTGCCCAATCGAGCCGCCTGGAGTGAACGCCTTGATCACGAAGTCGGCCAATGGAAACGGCACGGCAATACCCTGTTGCTGGTCATGCTTGATCTCGATCACTTCAAAAGTATCAATGACAACTATGGTCACCTGGCAGGCGACAAGGTGCTGAAAATCATCGCCAACGTGCTGCGCAAGCGCCTGCGCGGCACCGATTTCATCGCGCGATTTGGAGGTGAGGAGTTTGTGCTCCTGATGCCCTGCACGGTGCCGGCAGTGGGCGCAAAACTGCTGGAAACCCTGCGCGCCTCAATTGAAGCCTGCCCTTTTCACTTTAAAGGCGAGCGCGTAACCATCACAATTTCCATGGGCCTTACGGCGCTAAAACCCGGCGAACATACCGACATGGCACTCAAAAGAGCCGATCAGGCGCTGTATCGCGCCAAAAATGCCGGGCGCAATCGGGTGGAGGTCGGATAACGGCCATTTTGTTCGATTTTGTTTAAAACAGAGCATTTGCCGTCGACACTCAAAACAGTACGTTACACTGTTGCATTACTGTCTCGCGTGTACTGCCTCCTGCCATGAAATATCTTGCTCTCATTACGTCTCTGCTGCTGTTGGCCGGTTGTGCCAGCGGCCCCCGTATCGACACCAGCCACCCTTCGACCAATTACGACAGTCGTATCCAGTTCGTGGTGCTGCATTACACCAATGCCTCGCTGGAGCGCTCACTGCAATTGCTGACCCACGGAGAAGTCAGCAGTCATTACCTGATTGGCGACGACAAGGGCGCCACCATCTACAAGCTGATGGACGAGAATTTTCGCGCCTGGCACGCGGGCGAAAGCGAATGGCAAGGCAGAACCTGGCTGAACTCCAGCTCCATCGGTATCGAAATCGTCAACCCGGGCTTCAAAGACACTCCCACCGGACGCGTCTGGTATCCCTACAGTGAAGATCAAGTGCAATCGTTGATCGTCCTGCTCAAAGACATCAGCAAGCGTTACAACATCCATCCTCGCGCCATCATCGGCCATAGTGATATCGCGCCAATGCGCAAGCTCGACCCCGGTCCGCTGTTCCCTTGGAAACGCCTGGCCGCCGTAGGCATTGGAGTCTGGCCGAACGAGCAAGCTGTGGCGCGCCAGCAAGCGCAATTCGCAGCGCAATTGCCGAGCATCAGCTGGTTTCAGGGGCAACTGGCCAAACTGGGTTATGCCACGCCACAAACCGGTGAACTGKACGTAGCGACGCGCCATGTGTTGGCGGCTTTTCAGTTGCACTTTCGCCCTTCCCGCTTCGACGGCACACCAGATGCTGAAACGGCTGCCCTCCTCCAGGTCCTGAATCAGACAAAATAATGGCGCTCGTCCGACGGTAAGAGCTTTTTCCCAATCAGCAGCTATAACTCATTGGTAATTCTTCGGATATTAATAATGACTGTAGCGCGCGAGACACTCCGTAGCTGGTTCTATCGCCCCTGGTTTTTGGCGATGTTGGCGGCTGCCCTGAGCGCGACGTTATTGATCACCGGTAGTTTGTTCGTGGCGATGCATCAGGTTGAACAGAACGAAAGCGAGGAAATGAATGCTCAGGGCGAGCGCTTCCTCGCTCGCCTCGAACAGCTGTTCGGGCAGCTGCGCGAAAGCCTCGACGACCTCGAAGCCCAGCCGCTGCGAGGCTGCGATGCCGAATTGATCGCAACCTTGCAACAGGTCAGTTTCAATTACCGCTTCGTTTACGAAGCGGCTTACGTCGATGATTCACGCTTGTGCTCCAACCGTCCTCGCCAGGAAGGGCTTTCGCTGCTGCGACCTCCCGACATCAAAGGCCCCACCTACAGCTATTGGCTGAACACCACCACCGAACCCGATGAAAATCGTGCTGCGCTGATGCTTGGAAGGGGAAATTTCCGGGTGGCAACGTCTCGCGGACATTTGACCGACATGGTCGACCTGTCGCCCGGAAGCAGCCTGCTAGTGGTGCTGGACCACGGCACTCGCGCCATTCCCGTCCTGGGTGCTGCCCAAGCCTGGCCACCGACGGAATCCTGGACCCCCAAACGCCGCGACGCACTGCAAGTCACGCAAACCCGTTTGATTTACCACATGCCGACCAACAATCCGGAATACCAACTGGTATTGATCACACCGCGCAGTGTCATGCACGTGCCGGCGGTGTGGTGGTGGCTGCTTCCTGCCAGTCTGATGCTGGGCGTCATTGTTGGTTTTCTGGTGTTTCTGCTGGTACGCCAGCGCCAGTCGCTGGACGCCGAACTGCACGGCGCCATACGGCGAGGTGAGCTTCAAGTGTTGTATCAACCGATCTTCGATCTCGACAGCCGCAACTGTGTCGGTGCCGAAGCGTTGCTGCGCTGGCGGAGGCCAGACGGCACATTGACCAGCCCCGACCTGTTTATCCCCATGGCGGAAAACACCGGCCAGATCCGGCAGATGACCGATTTCGTACTGCAACGGTTGCTCGAACAACTGGGGCAACTGCTACGCGCCAACCCGCAGTTGTACATCTCGGTAAACCTTGCCGCGTGCGATGTGATGGTGCCCCGTATCGGTCAGGTGATGGCCCGCTTGCTGACGCTGCACCGGGTCGCGGCACAGCAGATTGCATTCGAGGTAACAGAACGAGGATTGATCGATGTGGTGGTGGCCCGGGAAAATCTGCAAGCGTTGCGCGATGTCGGGCATCAAGTGCTGATCGATGACTTTGGCACCGGCTATTGCAGCCTCGCTTACCTGCAAACCCTGCCGGTGGATTGCCTGAAGATCGACAAGGCGTTTATCGACGCACTGGGCCATGACGCCGCCAGTAGCGGCGTCGCACCGCACATCATTCACATGGCACAAGCGCTGCAACTCAAGGTGATCGCCGAAGGCATCGAACATGAAGCGCAGGCAGCGTTTCTATGCAGTGAAGGGGTAAAGTTCGGTCAGGGCTGGCTGTTCGCACATGCCTTGAGTTCCGTGCAGTTAATCGAACTGATTACCCGCGGCCGTCGAAAGGCGGGCCGGCGCATGAGTGACGAGGCGTGAAAGCGGCTTAAACCGCCAGCGCCATGTAGAACTGCGTCCCCTGCCCCGGCCGTGAATAGACGCCCATCCGCCCACCGTGCAGTTGCACGATTTCCTTGCACAGCGCCAAACCCAGCCCCGCACCGCCTTTCTTGCGGCCGACCTGGACAAAGGGCTCGAAGATTCGCCCTTGCTGACCATAGGCAATCCCTTCGCCGTTGTCCTCGACACTGATAATCACCCGCTCGCCATGGCGTCGGGCCTGCAACCGAATCAGCCCTTCCCGCCCGGTATGGCGCAAAGCGTTGTCGATCAGGTTGTCGAGCACTCGGTCCAGTTGCGGTTGATCAGCCTGCAACCGGGGCAGCGGCCCTTGCACTTCTACTCGCAATTCGATGCCCTGCTCCGTCGCAGCCTCGGCAAAGCGGGCATGGGCCTGCGCCAGCAGATCCTCGATGGAGCATGGGGCCAGGGACAGTTTCTGCAATCCGTTCTGGTAGCGAGAGAAGTTCAGCAGGTCGTTGATCAACTGCATCAAGCGCTGCATTTCTTCATTGACGGTATCCAGCAGGTCGGCTTCGCGAGAATCCTGTGGAAATTTCGCCCGCTCACGAAACAGGCCGAAAGCCATGTGCATGCCAGTCACCGGCGTTCGCAACTCATGGGAAGCCCGCAAGACAAACTCGCTGCGCACCCGTTCGAACGCGCGCTGTTCGGTGACGTCATGTAACACCATCACCGCGCCGAGAATATGACCTTGGGTATGGATGACCGGCGTCAGGCTGTAGGTCAGCAACCTCGACTCACCATCGACCTCAATACTCAAGTCTTCCGGCGCACGCTCCAGCGTTCCGCCACGCAGCACCAGCTGCAGCTGTTCATCCAGTTCGGGACGTTCAAGGGCCGCGCCCAGTCCCTGACCCAGGCGATCGGTGTCCCAACCCAATTGGCGCTGAGCCACCGGATTGAGGTGTTCGAGATGACCTTCGCGATCAATCATCAACAATCCGTCGTCGATGCTGTCGAGCACGGCTTGCAGGCGTTGTTGACCGGCGAGCAGCTCGTCGATATTGGTAGCTTGGTGCTCACGTAGTGCCTCGGCCATGATCCCGAAACGCCTGGTCAGCAGGTTCAGTTCCACGGCGGACGAAATCGGCAGGGTCACCTCGAAATTGCCCTGGCCAATATTGTCGGCGGCCTGGGCCAAGGCTTCGATCGGCTCACCAAAACGTCGGGCAATCGCGTGAGCAGTCACAAATCCAATGATCAGCACCGCCAACCCCACCAACCCCAACAGGCCAGCCACCAGCAATGCGCGCTCGCGAGACTGGCGCTCGGTGTCAGTGATGTTATCCAGCGCGCGCTTGTGTTCTGTGAGCAGACCGTTACGCAACGTGTTGAATTTTTCCGTGAGTGCTTCGTTGCCACTCAATACCTTGGCCGGATCAGAGGCCTGGCCGTAGGCTTGAAGAAAATCCAGATAGTCATCCTTGGCCTGTTCGAACCCATATGGGCCACCATTGCCGGATTGTTCGAGGGCAATGCCTTCATCGAGTAACTGGATGTAGTGCTGCCTGGCCACCTCGAACTTGGCGGGATCGGGCTTATCGCTGACCATGACCATCAATTGATCGCCCAGGGTCTGACGCAGTTTCAGCCCCAGGTCGAGGGTGGCGAAGTTGTTGCGAACGAGCGCTTCTTGGGAGCCTGCCATCTGCATCACGCTGACCAGCCCGAGCAAGAGCCCGAGCAATGCCACGGTGATCAGTGCAGAAATACTCAGGAACAGCCGAGTACGCAGCTTCATCGCCAGTTTCATCGGTTACAGCTCACAAGTTGTATTGCTTGCGTTTGCGGTACAGGGTCGAGGCATCAATGCCCAGGGTCTTTGCCGCCTGATCCAGCGTATCCGCCGTGGCGAGTACTGCACCGATGTGGGCTTTTTCCAACTCATCCAGGCTCAACGCCGCGCCAATGCGCGGTGCGTTATTAATCGGGGTCTCGGCCATGCCCAGGTGACTGATCTCCACCCGCTCCTGCGGACAAATAATGCTCGCCCGCTCCACCACGTTACGCAGCTCGCGAATGTTGCCGGGCCAGCGATAACCCAATAGCGCCTCACGGGCTTCATCGCTGAAGGCCCGGGCCGGGCGCGCGTACTCCTTGACGAAACGGGCGAGGAAACGGTCAGCCAAGTTGAGGATATCTTCACGACGTTCCCGCAGCGGTGGCAGGTGCAAGGTGATGACGTTCAGGCGATAGAGCAAGTCTTCGCGGAATCGCCCGTCCCGCACCATGTCTTCAAGGTTCAGGTTAGTCGCTGCAAGAATTCRTACATCGGCGCGGCGGGTCACTGGATCACCGACCCGCTCGTATTCCTTGTCCTGAATGAACCGCAGCAATTTTGGCTGCAACGTCAGAGGAAAATCGCCGATCTCGTCGAGAAACAGCGTTCCTCCGTCAGCCTGATTGACGCGCCCGAGTGTGCTTTCGCTGGCACCGGTAAAGGCACCACGACTGTGACCAAAGAGTTCGCTTTCCATGAGTTCAGCGGTCAAGGACGGGCAGTTGATCGTGACGCAGGACTTCTTCTGGCGCTTGCTCCAGCCGTGAATGGCCTGGGACAGCTCACCTTTACCGGTGCCGGACTCGCCCAGAATCAGAATGTTGGCATCGGTACCGGCGACCTGGCGGGCGGTTTCGAGCACCACTTTCATCGCTGGGCTGTGGGAGTCCAGACCATCCTTGGGTTTACGCACTTCACCTTCAAGGGCTTCCAGGCGAGCAGACAGTTGCCGCACTTCCAACTGCTTGGCGGTGGCCAGACGTAATTGATCGGGGCTGCACGGCTTTACGAGGTAGTCGGCGGCCCCTGCCTGAATCGCATCGACAGCGGTGTCCACGGCCGAGTGCGCGGTGACGATTACCACACGCATCCATGGCGCCTGGATACGCATTTGGGCCAGCACGTCCAGACCATTGTCCTCACCCAGGCGCAAATCAAGGAAGCACAGATCGAACACTTGACGCTGCAACAAGGCATCCGCCTGGGCAGCGCTGGTCGCGGTGGAGACGCTATAGCCTTCGTCTTCAAGGCAATAGCGGAAGGTTCGCAGGATAGCGGACTCATCGTCCACCAGCAGAATGCGGCCTTGATTCACCATGGCTGATTCCATGTTCCTGCGCTCCTTTAATGATTGATCTTGGTTAGTCCCGGATAAATCGGGCAAGTTGCATGGTCGATTCTGATCCATTCCAGCGCCAGTCGGGTAGCTATCTGCCGCCATCCTGCCTAATCCGCTGAATTGTCGGGTTTTTTATCTAAACATTGAGATATAGGAGAAAGCTCGCCTCCCTTTCTGACATCTGCGCCCGCCGCTCAATTCAAAAATATTAAAACGACCCACGAATTGATCGTGCATTTCGCACGACCGAGGAAGAGTCATCGTGCAGGATGCGTCGCAACCGATTTCCATAATCTTTATAACTATTTGATTTTATTGATTTTTATACGAGCAAAAAAGCTGGCATGCAGGCTGCAATGGCTTGGGTAATCAGGGCATTTTCTATACGACGCCCTCTAACAAGATCACCACCAAAGTGGGAGGAGCTTCAGGATGAATCGCTACCGTGCCGCCCAACTGCGTATCTCGCCACTGCATATCCAGCAAGGCTTGTTTGCTGTGCTGGCGATGCTGATCACGTTGATCGCCGGCCAACAGATCCTTCGCTGGGAGCAGAGCCAGCAACCAGAGGCGCCACACCTGTCGATTCAACATCCAACTCAAACCCACTTCAGCGCCGCCAGCAGCAACCTGGCTGACATCGTTCCCATGCGAATGATGGACGTCGACCAGGCTCAGCCTATGGATGAGATGCCGCGTCAGGAGCGCTGGGTATTTTAGATAACCGAACTTGGCGTGCTCTGTGCGCCGGGACAAGCACCACCAGTGACACCTCTAAATAATGAAGCGTAAGGAGAATCACCATGTTGAGCTGGGCAATCACATTCTTGATCATTGCCATCATCGCTGCAGTATTGGGCTTCGGTGGTATCGCGGGCACCGCCACGGGTATCGCCAAGATTCTCTTTGTCGTGTTCCTGGTGATGTTCATTGCTTCCTTCTTCTTTGGCCGTCGCGGTCGAGGCTGAACATGAGCGTTCTGTTCAAGACACTGGCACCCGCCCTACTCCTGGGCGGTAATGCCATGGCGATGGCGGCCAGTGATGGCCAAAAGCTTCAGGGTTTGCTGATGGATCAGCTGAAGAAAAATCCGAACGGGTACTGAATTCGTCATATGAAGGAAGCACCATGCTTCTTTCTACTGCGCTACCCGAGGAAGGTAGACGCATGACCATGGGGTCGGGACGTTCTGACTGTTACAGGGTCGGAGTGACCTACGGGTACAGGGAGTGCCTGCGCAAGGGCCGGGTCAGGCAAAAGCTGCGACGCAAGTTCGCCGGGTCATTGGACTCGACGAATTTGCGAAGAGCTTCACTCGCTAAAAGCACTATCCATGAGCGTTCTGCTCAATTATCGCTATGCTACTTCTGCTAACTTCCCGGAAAAGCATTTCGCGGTGTTTCTTTGCGACCGTATATCGAGAATATGCCTGCACATGGCAACGATTTTTTCGCGCTAAACGTAGGTTTTTTCTGAAGTTTTAGCCTTGAATCGCTCGCGGGACAAATACCCGGACCGCCGCAGGAATGGCCGGTTCACGGTACTTATTGCTGCCGAAATGTCGTATTAAATTGGTTGGGACGCCAGTTTCATTTAGAAAAGTTCATGCCGATTCTGCATAGGGTAGGCGTTTACGGCATTAGACGTCGCCTCCTTGCATGGGAATAGTTGCGCCTTTTTTCGCCTGCCAGAGAGCCATAACAAGCGCTCCGGGGCTCCTTATACGGGGGCAGATGCACACACTTTTTCGCCACAAGCGTTCCTGTGACTGCCTCTGCCTGAGTCAAACGCAAGTAAGGGTAAAGATATGAAGAAGGCAAAGCTTAGCCTCGCCTGGCAGATCGTCATCGGTCTGGTATTGGGGATTGCAATCGGTGCGCTGCTCAACCATTTCAGTGCCGAAAAAGCCTGGTGGATCAGCAATGTCCTGCAACCGGCAGGCGATATCTTTATCCGTCTGATCAAGATGATCGTGATCCCGATCGTCATCTCCTCGCTGATCGTCGGTATTGCTGGCGTCGGCGACGCAAAGAAACTCGGTCGCATCGGTCTGAAGACCATCATCTACTTCGAGATTGTCACCACCATCGCCATTTTGGTGGGTCTGGTGTTGGCCAACCTGTTCCATCCGGGCAGCGGCATCGACATGAGCACCCTCGGTACCGTGGATATTTCCAAGTACCAGGCCACCGCTGCCGAGGTTCAGCATGAACACGCGTTCGTCCAAACCATCCTCAACCTGATCCCGTCGAATATCTTCGCGGCCATGGTCCGCGGCGAGATGCTGCCGATCATCTTCTTCTCCGTGTTGTTCGGCCTCGGTCTGTCGAGCCTGCAATCGGACCTGCGCGAGCCGCTGGTGAAGATGTTCCAGGGCGTCTCGGAAAGCATGTTCAAAGTCACCCACATGATCATGAACTACGCCCCGATTGGCGTGTTTGCTCTGATCGCGGTGACCGTGGCCAACTTCGGCTTCGCCTCCCTGCTGCCGCTGGCGAAGCTGGTGGTGCTGGTGTACTTCGCCATCGCTTTCTTTGCCTTTGTGGTGCTGGGCCTGATCGCTCGCCTGTTCGGGTTCTCGGTGATCAAGCTGATCCGCATCTTCAAGGATGAACTGGTGCTGGCCTACTCCACCGCCAGCTCGGAAACCGTGCTGCCGCGCGTGATCGAGAAGATGGAAGCCTACGGCGCGCCGAAAGCCATTTGCAGCTTCGTGGTGCCGACCGGTTACTCGTTCAACCTTGACGGTTCGACCCTGTACCAGAGCATCGCGGCCATCTTCATTGCCCAGCTGTACGGCATCGACCTGTCGATCAGCCAGCAGTTGCTCCTGGTGCTGACGCTGATGGTCACCTCCAAAGGCATCGCCGGCGTACCGGGTGTGTCCTTCGTGGTATTGCTGGCCACGTTGGGCAGCGTAGGGATTCCACTGGAAGGCCTGGCATTCATCGCTGGCGTCGACCGCATCATGGACATGGCCCGTACCGCGCTGAACGTGATCGGCAACGCCCTCGCCGTGCTGGTCATCGCACGTTGGGAAGGCATGTACGACGACGCCAAGGGCCAGCGCTACTGGAACTCCCTGCCGCACTGGCGCAGCAAGGAAAAGTTGCCGGCTGGCGAAATTTCCAAGAACTAATAGCTGAACCCAGTGGAGTCTGGCTTTTATGTGGGAGCCAGCCTGCTGGCGATAGCGGTGTATCAAACAACAGAGATGTTGAATTTTCCGGCCTCATCGCCAGCAGGCTGGCTCCCACAGTGACCTGAGCAAGCCACACAAACAAACCCCGGAGAAATCCGGGGTTTGTCGTTTCTGGCTACCCCGCTATCATTCGCCGCATCTTCCGGGGGATTTGACTGATGCTTAATGGCCTGTGGCTTGGCTTCTTCATCGTGGCTGCCGTTTCGGCGCTGGCGCAATGGCTGATCGGCGGCAACGCCGGGATCTTTGCGGCGATGGTGGAAAGCATTTTCGCCATGGCCAAGCTGTCGGTGGAGGTTATGGTCCTGCTGTTCGGCACCCTCACCCTCTGGCTGGGCTTTCTGCGGATTGCCGAGAAAGCCGGGATCGTCGAATGGCTGGCCAAAGCGTTGGGCCCGTTGTTCCTGCGCCTGATGCCGGAAGTGCCGCCCGGTCACCCGGCCATCGGCTTGATCACGCTGAATTTCGCCGCCAACGGCCTGGGCCTGGACAACGCCGCCACACCGATCGGCCTCAAGGCGATGAAGGCCCTGCAGGAACTCAATCCCAGTGCCACTGTGGCCAGCAACGCGCAGATCCTGTTCCTGGTGCTCAACGCCTCCTCCCTGACCCTGCTGCCGGTGACGATCTTCATGTACCGCGCCCAGCAAGGCGCGCCCGACCCGACGCTGGTGTTCCTGCCGATCCTGCTGGCCACCAGTTGCTCGACCATCGTCGGCTTTTTGTCGGTCGCGTTCATGCAACGCCTGCGCATCTGGGACCCGGTGGTGCTGGCGTATATGATTCCCGGCGCCCTGGCCCTCGGTGGCTTCATGGCGCTGCTGGCGACGCTCTCAGCCACCGCTCTGGCCGGTCTGTCGTCGATCCTCGGCAACCTGACGCTGTTTGGGCTGATCATGCTGTTTCTGATCATCGGCGCGTTGCGCAAAGTGAAGGTCTACGAAGCATTCGTCGAAGGCGCCAAAGAAGGCTTCGACGTGGCCAAAAACCTGTTGCCGTACCTGGTGGCGATGCTCTGCGCGGTGGGTGTGCTGCGGGCGTCCGGCGCGCTGGACTTTGGTCTGGACGGGATTCGGCACCTGGTGGAGTGGGCCGGCTGGGACACACGCTTCGTCGACGCGTTGCCGACGGCCATGGTCAAACCGTTCTCCGGCAGCGCCGCGCGGGCGATGCTGATCGAAACCATGAAAACCTCCGGTGTCGACAGCTTCCCGGCGCTGGTGGCAGCCACGGTTCAGGGCAGTACCGAAACCACGTTCTATGTGTTGGCGGTGTACTTCGGCGCGGTGGGCATCCAGCGAGCGAGGCATGCGGTGGGGTGTGCGTTGTTGGCTGAACTGGCCGGAGTGCTGGGCGCAATCGGGGTTTGCTACTGGTTCTTCGGCTGACCCGGATTCCTTGTAGGAGCGAGCTAGCTCGCGAAGGCGTAGTGTCAGGCGACAGCAATGTTGAATGACACTACGCCTTCGCGGGCAAGCCCGCTCCTACAGGGGTCCGTGTTGGCTTTAAGGTCTCGCGGGCAATGCGGCTTTCTGCCCTTGCTCAACCGCCCAACTCACCACTTGCACCGTCAATTGATCGCTCGCCTGGCCAAACCCGGCAACCACCGCGGGCACTTTCACATCGCTCAATGGCTGGCGTACTTCGAAGCGGCGGCTGGCGAGGATTCGCTGGTCGTAACCGCGCACCAGCACCGCATCCAGACTCACGACCACGCTGGCAGCCGAGCCCTGATACTCGGTCTGAAATGCCTGCAAGTGTCCACCCAGCTCCAGATCCGTCTGGAAAATGCTGTCATCGGTGCTCAACAGCGGCACGCGACCGTCCCGCTGGAAACCGTCCAGCAGACGATTGCGCAACAGTACCGGGGCCGGGTCGCTCCAGCGTGTGCCCTTGTAGCTGCTGATCAGATCGCCTTGGGGAATCACCGCGATGTTCGGGCTGTTCAACGCGTCGCTGGCCTGGAGTTTGGTCAGGCGCAGCGACCAGCGTTGCGGCGTGCCATGACTGGACGACGCATTGCCCTGGGCCGAAGGCAATCGATAGACATCGAAGGGCTCGGACTTGGGCAGGATCGAGCACGAACTGATCAGCATGAAGCCGGCGAGGAGGGCGATACGAGTCAGCTTCATGGCGTGAATTCCTTGTTCTTGTCACGGCCCAGCAGGTAGCCGCTGGGGTTTTCCTCAAGACGTTGAGAGATGGCGCGCAACGAAGTCAGGGTTTCGCGCAGTTCGCGAATCGCCGGGGCCAGGCCATTGAGCCCCTGCATGCCGCTGTTGAGCGACTCCTGATTGGTGGCGAGCAGCTTGTTGATTGTCGAGCTGCTCTGTTCCAGCGACTTCATCGCCTGCTCGGCGCTGCCCAACGCCTGCTTGCCATGGTCGTTGAGCAGGCCGTTGGCATTGCGCATCAGCGCCGTGGTTTGCTCCAGCATGTTGTTGGCTTGTTTGCCCACCGACGCCAGTTGCTGCATCGCCTGACGAATATCGCCACGCTGATCGGCAATCGTCCCGGTGGTTTGCTCCAGGTGCTCCAGGGTGTTGCTGATGCGCTCGATGTTTTCCGCAGAGAACAACAGATTGGCGTTATGCATCAGCGTGTTCACGCCGGATATCAACTCGTTGCTGTCACTGAGCAAGACGGCGATAGGCGAGGGCGAGGCGACAATGGTTGGCAGATGGCCGTCCTTGCCCTTGAGCTCCGGGCTTTGTGGCGTGCCGCCGCTGAGTTGGATGATCGAGGTCCCGGTGACCCCGGTCAGTGCCAGTTTGGCCCTGGTGTCTTCCTTGACCGGGGTGTCACCGCCCAGACGAATTTGCGCCAGCACCCGGCGCGGGTCTTTCGGGTCCAGACGCAACGTCACCACGTCACCGACCTTGATCCCGCTGTACTGCACCGAACTGCCTTTGGACAGGCCGCTGACCGCCTCGTTGAAGACCACTTCGTAATCCTTGAACTCGGTGTCGACGCTGGACTTGGCCAGCCACAAGCCGAAGAGCAGGGCGCCCGTCACCACAATCACGGTGAACAGGCCGATCAATACATGATGGGCTCGGGTTTCCATGTCAGACCTCGTTAAGCTGTTGAGCGGCCGTCAGCGCCGCGCGGCCGCGAGGGCCATGGAAGTATTCGTGAATCCACGGGTCGTCGGTTTCCGAGACCTTGTCGATGGCGTCAGCCACCAGCACTTTCTTCTGCGCCAGCACCGCCACCCGGTCGGTGATGGTGTAGAGCGTGTCGAGGTCGTGGGTCACCAGGAAAACACTCAGGCCCAGCGCATCGCGCAGGGTCAGGATCAATTGATCGAACGCCGCCGCACCAATCGGGTCGAGGCCGGCGGTGGGTTCGTCGAGAAACAGGATGTCCGGGGCCAGCGCCAGCGCACGGGCCAGCGCCGCGCGCTTGATCATGCCGCCAGACAGCGCAGCGGGGTATTTGTCGGCGGCCGACAGCGGCAACCCGGCCAGCGCCAGTTTGACCGCGGCCAGATGCTCGGCGTCTTCACGGCTCAGGCCGGCGTGTTCGATCAAGGGCAGGGCAACGTTTTCGGTCACGGTCAGCGAAGTGAACAGGGCGCCTTGCTGGAACAGCACGCCGAAACGCCGTTCAACCATCGAGCGTTCATGCTCGGACAAGGTCGGCAGGTTTTTGCCGAAGACCTTTACCACCCCCTCACTGGGCTGACGCAAGCCGATAATGCTGCGCAGCAGCACCGATTTACCGCTGCCGGAACCGCCGACCACGGCGAGAATTTCACCTTTGTACAGATCGAGATCGAGGTTTTCGTGCACGCTCTGACTGCCGAAGCGATTGCACAGCCCACGGACTTCGATCACCGCCTCAGAAGGCGCTCGGGGTAAGCGACTCACCAGCCCATCTCCATGAAAAACAGCGCGGCCACGGCGTCGAGCACGATCACCACGAAGATCGACTGGACCACGCTGGACGTGGTGTGCGCACCGACAGACTCGGCGCTGCCGCTGACTTTGAAACCTTCAAGACAGCCAATCGAGGCGATCAGGAAGGCGAAAACCGGTGCTTTGACGATCCCCACCAGAAAATGCTGAACCCCGATGTCCGATTGCAGCAGCGACAGGAACATCGCCGGCGAAATATCCAGCGACACCGCACACACCACGCCGCCGCCAATAATCCCCGAGAGCATCGCCAGAAAGGTCAGCATCGGCAGCGCCACCAGCAGGGCCAGGACGCGCGGCACCACGAGCAACTCCATGGGGTCGAGGCCCAAGGTGCGGATGGCATCGATTTCCTCGTTGGCCTTCATTGAGCCGATCTGCGCGGTGAACGCACTGGCGGTGCGCCCGGCCATCAGGATCGCCGTCAGCAACACCGCGAATTCGCGCAGGAACGAAAAGGCCACCAGATCCACGGTGAATATTGTGGCGCCGAAATTGGCCAATACCGTCGCCCCGAGAAACGCCACCACAGCGCCCACCAAAAAAGTCAGCAGGGCGACGATGGGTGCGGCATCAAGGCCGGTTTGTTCGATGTGCGCCACCATCGGCGTGATGCGCCAACGCTTGGGTTGTAACAGGCCGCGAACGATGGTTTCCAGAATCAGACCGACGAAGCCCAGCAGTTGCAGGGTGTCCTGCCAGACCGTATCCACCGCGACGCCAATTCGGGTCAGCAATTGAATACTGACGCTGATTTCCGGTTCCTTGACCGGCACACAGAAATTGGTCATTGAGCTGTAGATGGTCTGCAGCAGCGCGCGATCGGCGGTGGTCAGGGTGCAATCGGGGTGTTCGGCGGATCGGCCTACGCGCTCGGGCCCTAGCAGCTCCACCAACAGCGAGGCACCGGCGGTGTCGAGGGCGCCGAGGCTGTTGAGATCTATGTGGGTGTTGTCGTCGTATTGACCGCGAAGTTGTTCGCACAGGCGCTTGAGATCGGCGTAATGGACAAGCGTCCAGTCACCCGTGACCCGCAGCTGCGCAGGGGAGTGAGAGGCGTCCAGTTGGGCATTGCCGGCCATTGTGCTGCTGGTCATAAGCTCCGTGCTTGTTCAGTTATTACGCAGAGCTACGTAATAGCACGAACCGCGCTACTTTTCTTTGGTCGGTGTGCTGTCCGTGACCTTGAAGCGCAACACGCCGATGACTTGGCCATCCTCGGTCAACACCCGGACCTGCCATTTACCCGCCGGGTTACCGGGGAAATTCTGCTTGTGCGTCCAGGCGCGGTAGCCTTCCTTGCGCCCACCGTGGATATCCAGCGGGATGCGGTCGACTTCTTTGCCGTTGAATTGCCACACGTGATAAATCCGCTCATCCAGACCGCGCGGGGCGTTGATTGCGGTGTAGGCGTACAGGCCGCCACCACGGATCTGCTCGGCACTGACTTCCTCCAGGCTGGCACCGGGTGTGCGGTCCTGCATTTGCGTGCTGATCGCTACGTCGGTCATCCACAAGGTCGCCGGCGGCACCCACGAGCGCAAGACCCAACCGAGGGCGCCGACGCCCAGCGTGATACTCAGGATCGCCAGGGCGTTGCGCACCGTACGAATCGGGAAGATCGACGCCAGGCTCGGGAACGACAGCAGCACGGCGGCACCCAGTGCCAGTTTGAAACTCTGGGACGTGGTGAGGTGCATGATGACGGGCAGGGCGGTCAGCAACGCGGCAAACAGCGTCAGGGTATGCAGCGCCAGGAACGCCCAGCGCCGAGGTGCCAGCCATTTGTAGTAGAGCGGGTCGATGATGGAAATCAGCGCCGCCATACCCAACAGCCCGGTGAAGAACAATTGGCCGCTGTTCCAGGTGGTGGTGATGAAAAAGAACGGCAGGACGAAGAACAGGCTTTCCTGGTGGATCATCTGCGTGGCGTAACGCAGCAGTGGCTGGGGAATTTCGCGCTTGAAGATTTTGGCGAATAGCTTGGTGAGGCTGTTTTCCAGCATCAGCCAGACCCAACTGAGCACCATGATGATGGTGATCCAGGTCGCCAGGCCTTGTTGGCGATCCACCAGGATGAAGCTGCCGACACCGGAGATGAAACCACCGAGTGCAATGACCCCGGGGTAGCGCTTCATCAATTCCAGAATGCGCTGGAAGTATTGGGACAGGATCGGCATTCGGCGGTTCACATTCATCGTAGGAAATTTCCTCGACAGGTTACCCGCCGGGGGGCTGCGTGGCGAGGCCCACAGTCCGGCCCAGGAGCCTTTGTAGCAGCTGCCGAAGGCTGCGTTCGRCTGCGAAGCAGTCGTCAAACCATTCATCAAGGTGTATCTGGAACATCTGACATAACGGATTGCGCCTGCTKCGCAGYCGAACGCAGCCTTCGGCAGCTGCTACACAGGTGGTGGTGTCCTTCGGTGGAGGCGCCAGCCCAATAGTCCGAGCAGCAGTAACCCAAACACCCCGGCAATCACGCCGATCAACTGGTCATCACCCATCAGCGGCTTCTCAATCCGCAAATACCCTGGTTGCAGCAGCAATTCGCGCAAAGCCTTGTTGGCGTCCTCCAGTGTCACGCCTTGCAGTTCCCTGGCCGGGTTGGCGAAACGTCCGTGCTCATACTCCCCCAGGGCACTCCAGTAATAATCGGCCAATGCGCTATTGCCTTGCACGGCCCAGGATTGACGGGCAATGGCGGCCTGTTTCAGGCGGTTGAAGGTGTCGGCGTCGAGTCCGTCCTTGAGCAACTGGGCTTTCAACTCATCGAGAACCTGCTCAGCCTGCGGCACATCATCGCGCTCAAGATCGGCGTTCAGGCTCATGAAGCCCACACCGCCAAACAGCTCACGCTCGGCCGAGGGCCCGTAAGACAAACCGTGAACCAGGCGCATCTGGCGATAAAGCGCCCAGTCCAGATAGTCCTTGAGCAGGTCGAACGTTTCGTCTTGCTGATCCTCCAGCACCGGCTCCGGCACCAACCAATGCAACTTGGCCCCACCACCGACGAAACCGCTACTGAGCGTGCGCTCATGGGCAGCACTGGCCTGGATTTCCGGCAGGGGCAGGTGATCGCTCGGGTCGACCGCCTCAAGCTCACCCCAGGCCCGCTCCAGATAGGCCGGCAGCAACCGCTCGAGGTCACCGACCACGATCAGGGTCATGTTGTTGGGCGCGTACCAGAGCTTGCGCACCTTATCCAGTTGCTCGTGGGTCAGGTGATCGACTTCGGCGCGCTCCGGGCATTTGAGGCCCAGCTCCACCGCCAGTTGATTGCTCGCCGTGTGGCCGAGGTCCTGACGATCCAGCCAGCGTTGCAGGTGTGTGTAATGTCCGCCGTCCTCGCGCTCGACCACTTGCTTGGCAGCGTTGATGGCGTTGTCGTCGATTCGGGTCTGAGTCAGCAGCGCCAGCAACAGGTCGAGGACCTTTCGCTGGTTTTTCGCCGGCGCTTCGATGACAAAGGTTGTGTCGGCGTTGCTGGTGAAAGCGTTCCATTCCCCGCCCAACGCCTGCATGCGTTCTTCCAGGCCACCTTCGCCGGTGGCGTCGATGCCACTGAACAACAGGTGTTCGAGCAGATGCGGCAGCTCTTTGTCCTCGCAGCTGAAATCATCCAGGCCAACGCCAATCACCAGACGAATCGCCACATGCCCGCGCTCGGTGCCCGGTTTGAGCAGCAATTGCAAGCCGTTGGGCAGCGTATAGCCCTCGACCTGAAAGCGATCCAGGGCAAACGAAGGAAATGAACCAAGCAACAAACAAGCGAACAACAGACAACGCATAACGAGTTTCCATACGGCTGATTGGCGATCCGTGTTGCTTTCCGGGCAGCCATCGCGGGCAAGCCCGCTCCCACATTGGTTTTGTGGTGGGAGCAAGCCTGCTCGCGAAGCTTTTGAACCGGAACTCAAGTTACTGACTGACCACACTGCCAGACGTTCAAGGCGAATGCGTGATGTCCGCCAAATCGTCGACGGCCAGCGCCCCGGTGTCCGACGTTTCCAGCACCGCATACGCGCTGCTGCAAAACAGCGAGTTCAGACGTTTCATGTCGGCAATCAACTCCAGGTGCAACGAACTGGTTTCCAGACTTTGCACAATCTTACGTTGCAATCGGCTGACATGGGCATGGGCCAGACGCCGTTCCTGTGCACGAAAGCGACGCTTTTCACGCAACAACTGACGGGCGCTTTCCTTGTCAGAACTCAGGAACACAGACAAACCCAAGCGCAGGTTGGTGATTAACTGACTGTGCAGCCCAGCCAACTCCTCCAGTCCAACCTCGGAAAAAGACCGGCGCTGTGAGGTTTTCTGCTGCTGCACCTTGCGCAACATGCGTTCGATCAGGTCGCTGGCGAGTTTGAGGTTGATCGCCAACTCAATGATTTCTGCCCAGCGATGGCTGTCCTGGTCGCTGAGGTCCTCGCGGGGCATTTGCGCCAGATAGAGCTTGATCGCGCTGTAGAGTGCTTCGACATCATCGGTCAGGCGACGCATTTCCTGGGTCACGGCGGTCTGCTTGCCGTGCAGCACATCAAGCATCGCTTCAAGCATGTTGTCGATCAGATCGCCCATGCGCAGGGTTTCCCGGGCTGCATTCGCCAGCGCAAGGCTCGGCGTAACCAGCGCTGTCGGGTCGAGGTGCCGGGGTTTGGCCATTCCGTTGACTTCCGGCCGCTCCGGCAACAGCCAGGCGCACAACCTGGCCATTACCCCGACGCTCGGCAGCAGGATCAAACAACGCGCGGTGTTGTAGAGCAGGTGGAAGCCAATCACCATTTCCTGAGGGCTGAAATCCAGGCTATCCATCCAGTGCACCAGCGGGTCGAGCACCGGGATGATCAGCAGCAAACCGATCAGCTTGTACAACAGGCTACCGAGCGCGACCTGACGGCCGGCGGCGTTCTGCATGCTGGTGCTGAGGAACGCGAGGACGCCACTGCCGATATTGGCGCCAATCACCAGACCGATGGCCACCGGTAGACTGATCACATTGGAGCCGGCCAGGGTCGCCGTCAGCAGGACGGCCGCGAGACTGGAGTAGGAGACCATTGCGAACAGCGCACCTATCAGCGCATCGAGCAGGATGTCACCGGTCAGCGAGGCGAAAATCACCTTCACCCCTTGCGCATGGGTGATCGGCCCGGCGGCTTCGACGATCAGTTGCAGCGCCAGAATGATCAGGCCCAGGCCGATACAGACCCGACCCATCTGCCCGACCCGGGTCTGTTTGCGCGACAGGAAGAAAATAACCCCGACAAAGATCAGCAAGGGCGACAGCCACGACAAATCGAACGTCAGCACCCGCGCCATCAGCGCGGTACCGACGTCGGCGCCAAGCATGGTCGCCAGGGCCGGGGTCAATGCCATCAGACCCTGACCGACAAACGAGGTGACGAGCATGGCGGTGGCGTTACTGCTCTGGACCATCGCCGTCACCACGATCCCGGCGACAAACGCCAGCCAGCGTTTGGACATGTTCCGGCCAATGACATGGCGCAGGTTGGTGCCGTAAACCCGCAGAATGCCGGTTCGGACGATGTGCGTGCCCCAGATCAACAAGGCCACGGCCGATAACAAATTGAGCAGGGTGAGCATACGGGCCCCCTGTGGTGGTCGCGCCCCAAAGGGGCAAGTTTGACGGTGCTGCGCTTTTTTCTACGTTCTGTACTTAAGCTGTAGTTGGCTAACGGTCTCGGCGCCAGCATTGCACAGCTGAAGTCGTGAATGAAACAAAACTGTCATGGAAACAGATTCATGCAGCGATCTTGTTAGCAGCGCAAAAAAAATGTGGGAGCGAGCCTGCTCGCGATGTGGCCTTCACATTCAACATGATTGTTGACTGAAAGAC
>NZ_JBFUKU010000011.1:0-55070 GCF_056400685.1 Pseudomonas sp. P5_A12
CGCCGCTACCGCTTAGCCGATGAGATTCCATCAAAAAACGTCCGAGAACAATGAAGAATATAAAAAGCACAATGATGCTCGGTGGCTTGCTCGCTCTATCGTTTGGCGCACAGGCAGAACCATCGCATCTGGACAGCGTCATCCAGCAAGGCCAACTTCGCGTGTGCACCACAGGCGACTACAAACCCTACACCTACAAAGCCGAAAACGGCGAATACTCAGGCATCGACATCGCCATGGCCCAGTCACTGGCGGACAGCCTGGGCGTCAAGGTTGAATGGGTGCAGACCACCTGGAAAACCCTGTTGCCCGACATGCTGGCGGGCAAATGCGACATCGGCATGGGCGGGATCTCGGTCACCCTGGAGCGCCAGAAAAAAGCGTTCTTCAGCACCACGCTAGACGTCGATGGCAAAATCCCGCTAGTGCGCTGCGAAGAGCAGGCGCTGTACCAAACCGTCGAGCAAATTAACCAGCCCTCAGTGCGCCTGGTTGAACCGGCCGGCGGTACTAACGAAGCGTTTGTCCACGCCCTCCTGCCCAAGGCGCAACTAAGCCTTCACGACAACGTGACCATCTTTCAAGAACTTCTGGATAAGAAGGCTGACGTGATGATTACAGATGCCTCGGAAGCGCTGTACCAGCAGAAACTCAAACCCGGTTTGTGCGCGGTCAACCCAAGTCAGTTTATGCAGTACGGGGAAAAGGCTTACCTGCTGCCGCGCGACGACATCACCTGGAAGTTGTATGTCGATCAGTGGCTGCACCTGGCCAAAGTGACGGGAAAATATCAAAAAGTCCTGAGTCAATGGATAGCAACGCCCGAGACTAAGTAGCCGCTAGATTATCCCCCGTAGCAACTGGCGAAGCCTGCGTCCGCCTGCGTAGCAGTCGCTAACCCAACGCACACGGCACATCAGGCAAAACGCAAAACGGCGGAAACACTTCCGCCGTCGTTAATCGCCGTGCAACAAACCCGAACTGTACTCGCCGAAGCTGTTGCCGAGCGCACTGCCATGGAAATTCATCTTATTCGGGTTGTTGGTGGGGCCTGGGCCAAAGCCGGCAGACGGTAGGGAGGCTTCCGAGTAATCGCTATGGGTGCTCACACCCGAACAGGCGCTTAACAGTAATGCACCACCGATTAGCACGACTTTGACGAGATTCGAGATCATTTTTCAGCTCCCTGTGGGATTGAAGTGCGGTGATATGAGCTTGAGTCGTCATCCTAGGCCGCAATCTCGGGGGACATTGTGAAACTTTGCGGGGTGACAGCGTTGGTTCAGGTAGGGCGGTTTCCAGGTGGAAAAAAGGGTGCTCCCTCAGGAACGCCCTTTTCTGTTTGGAGCCGCGACACCTGAATCTGCGCCTGCAATCGCCACCCTACTACACTCTGACAGACCACAACTTGCTCTGCGAAAAACCAGAGATACAAGTCATCAATGAGAAGTCGCCATCAGCGCTCTGGGCAGCTTCAACAAGACTGAACTAGCTTTACCTACAAGCTTCAAGTGCCTGGAGTTCCTCCTGCTTCGGCATCGCAGTGATGCGGTACCGTAAGCCCTTTCATACGCGGCACCTTTGGGGAAGAAGCAATGCTCAACATGAGTCTCCTGCCTTTATTCCTGATAGCGATCCATTGCCTGCTGGCAAGGAGATGTGATGCGCGCCACAGCGTTTTCAGTCGGTCAACCTGCCCCTTGGTTCCATTGCCGCACTCAACAAAGAGAGCGCTTTTGTTTCGACACTATTGCCGGTCGGTATGTAGTGCTTTCTTTTTTCGGCTCTGCGGCTGCTCCCGCATCAATTAAAGTTCTGGAAGGTGTTCGGGCCCATCGTCAGCGGTTCAATGACGATCAAGTCTGCTTCTTTGGTGTTTCCGTAGATCCGGATGATGAAAAGCTGAAACGGGTAGAAAGTGCGATACCTGGCGTGCGCTTCATCTGGGACTTCGATCGGTCAGTTAGTAAGCTCTACGGGACATTGCAAATAGACGGCAGCATCAGGCAAATGACCTTTGTGCTGGATCCTGCGTTACGAGTCTTGGCCATCGTCCCGATAGAGACGCGAGTTGATAACCATGTACCCTCGTTAATGCGTTTTCTGGATAGATTACCCGCATTGGCTCCGCCACATGCCGCCACTCCACATGCACCAGTCTTGGTGATTCCCCGTATATTTGAGCCCAAGCTGTGTAAAGCACTAATAAGTTACTACGACGAACGTGGCGGAGAGGAATCCGGGTTTATGCTGGAGCAGTCGGGTAAAACCGTCCACATCACCGACCATAGCCACAAGCAACGTCGTGACTGCACTATTGAAGACGAGGCTCTATCCAAAGCATGTTCGTTGCGTATAGCCAACCGTCTGCTTCCAGAGCTACATAAAGCGTTCCAGTTCAATGCCACTCGAATGGAGCGTTATCTGGTGGCCTGCTACAACAGCGAGGAAGGCGGGCATTTCCGGCCCCATAGGGATAACACCACGAAGGGTACAGCGCATCGCCGTTTTGCCGTTTCCTTGTTTCTTAATACGGGAGAGTACGAAGGCGGTTCTCTGCATTTTCCAGAGTATGGAAAAATGCTCTACAGCGCACCAACAGGAGGGGCCGTGGTGTTTTCGTGTTCACTTTTGCACGAAGCCACTCCTGTAACCCAAGGTCGCCGTTATATGTTTCTCCCGTTTCTATACGATGATGCTGCTCGCGCCATTCGAGAAGAGAATCGCCCCTTTCTTGGAAGCTGACTCGTGCTCAACACAATTCAGCAGTCATTACACACGGCCTTAAATGCTGGCTCGCTGTTAGTGCAGCAAAAAAATGGGGACTCAGATTTATTTACTTGCAGCTAACCAGCCGAATCCCCACAGCGCCTTCGCTCAACTGCTCTGAACATCCACCGAAAGGCACCTCAGCCCCACACCCCCATTCCTGATAAACTCCCCCACCTCCCAGCCTCACCGATTCCAGATCCCCAATGCCCGCACCCATCGCCACACCCGCCCCGCTCTCCCGCCGCTTCTCCGTCGCACCGATGATGGATTGGACCGATAGACATTGCCGTTTTTTCCTACGCCTATTATCGAAAAATGCCCTCCTCTACACCGAGATGGTCACCACCGGCGCGCTCCTCAACGGCGATCACGACCGCTTCCTGCGTCACAACGAAGCCGAGCACCCACTCGCCCTGCAACTCGGCGGTAGTGTTCCGCTGGACCTGGCCGCCTGCGCCCGCATGGCCCAGGAGCACGGCTACGACGAGGTAAACCTCAACGTGGGCTGCCCAAGTGATCGGGTGCAGAACAATATGATCGGCGCGTGCCTGATGGGGCATCCGCAGTTGGTGGCCGATTGTGTGAAGGCGATGCGTGATGCGGTGTCGATTCCGGTGACGGTGAAGCACCGCATCGGGATTAATGGGCGGGACAGTTACGAGCAGTTGTGTGATTTCGTCGGTACGGTTCGGGATGCCGGGTGCACGAGTTTTACCGTGCATGCGCGGATTGCGATTCTGGAAGGGTTGTCACCGAAGGAGAACCGCGACATTCCGCCCCYGCGTTATGACGTGGCGGCGCAGTTGAAGAGGGATTTTCCGGACCTGGAGATTATTCTCAACGGCGGGATCAAGACGCTGGAGGCCTGTCACGAGCATTTGCAGACGTTCGACGGTGTGATGCTGGGCCGTGAGGCATATCACAATCCTTATTTGATGGCAGAAGTGGATCAGCAGCTGTTCGGCAGCATGGCACCGGTGATCACTCGGGCCGAGGCGCTGGCGCAGTTGCGGCCTTATATCGCCGCGCACATCGACGCGGGTGGTTCGATGCACCATATCACCCGGCATGTGCTGGGGCTGGGCACCGGGTTCCCGGGGGCGCGCAAGTTTCGGCAGTTGTTGTCGGTGGATATTCATAAAGCTAAACAGCCTTTGGTGTTGCTGGATCAGGCGGCGGAGTTGTTGGAGGGGCGCTAACAGTCGCCCGGGTTGAACCTGTGCGCTGATTTGGCATCGTATTTACCGATAACGCGCCCCGCCATTCAAACAGCCGTTTTCAGGTTGTTGCCGCTGGGGCCATCGATACGTACATGCGCCCTTGAGTGGCTGTCAGCGCTCGGGTAATGTCATTAGACCCACAGGACAGAGCACGCCCATGACTTCCAAGCTGGAACAACTTAAACAAATGACCACCGTGGTTGCCGATACCGGCGACTTCGAAGCGATCGCTCGCGTTAAACCGGTGGACGCTACCACCAACCCTTCCCTGCTACTCAAAGCCGCGGCTATTCCTGCGTATGCCGACTTGCTGAATGCTTGCGTTCACGACTGCAAAGGCGATGTGGGCCTGGCCAGCGACCGTTTCGGCGTTGCGGTCGGGCAAGAGATTTTGAAGGTTGTACCGGGCCGTATTTCTACCGAAGTGGATGCGCGCCTGTCGTTCGACACTGACGCCGTCTTGAAGCGTGCGCACCGTCTGATCGAGCTGTACGACAAGGCCGGCATCGGCCGTGACCGCGTGTTGATCAAGATCGCCTCCACCTGGGAAGGCATCCGCGCAGCAGAGACGCTGGAAAAAGAAGGCATTCAGACCAACCTGACACTGTTGTTCTCGTTCGCTCAGGCGGCGGCGTGTGCCGATGCAGGTGTGTTCCTGATTTCGCCATTCGTGGGCCGTATTTACGACTGGTACAAGAAAGCCAACGGCAATGACTACACCGGGGCGGATGATCCGGGCGTGCAGTCGGTGACGCGGATTTACAACTACTACAAGGCCAATGACTACAAGACTGTGGTGATGGGCGCGAGCTTCCGTAACCTGAGCCAGATCGAACAGTTGGCGGGTTGTGATCGCCTGACCATCAGCCCGGACCTGCTGGAGAAGCTGGCGGCAGATACTGGCAAGCTGGAGCGCAAGCTGAAGCCTGGGCATGCCGGTGAAGCGCGTTTGAGCTTGAATGAAGCGCAGTTCCGTTGGCTGTCCAACGAGGATGCGATGGCGACAGAGAAACTGGCTGAGGGTATTCGTCAGTTTGCTCGGGATCAGGAGAAGCTTGAGGCGTTGTTGCAGGCCAAGCTGTGATCTAAGCATCCAGGCTATGCAAAAAGGGCGAACCTTGGTGGGTTCGCCCTTTTTTGTGCCTGGGTGGTTTGGCTTCGCGCCTAATGAATGGTGACAGGCATGACGCCATCGCGAGCARGCTCGCTCCCACAGGGGGACTTGTGAGGAATTGAGATTGTGTATACGACGGAGGACCAATGCGGGAGCGAGCCTGCTCGCGATGGGACCCGACAGGCCCACATCACTTAAAGCCTGATCAGTGACGCTCCAGCGCATTCACCAGGTCATGGAACGCTTCGCGATTGTGGTCATTGAGGCCCATGAGGATTTTGTGTGCTTCGAGGACTTTGATCCGCACCACTTCTTCGGACTGGTCCTGATCCGGCAGGTCGTCCAGGCATTCCGGGCATGGCACGGGCTGGTCAACGATGTTAAACACCTGCTCGAAGCCCATGGACTCCAGCAGACGGGTGATGTCTTCGTGGGTGGTGACGACGGTCGGCAGCAGGCCGACCTTCTGCCGCGACAGGATCGACAGTTTGGCCAGCAGGCCAAGCGTGGTGCTGTCGATGCTGCGGGTTTCGGTCAGGTCGATCACGATCGCGTTGAAGTTCAACGCGGTGAAGATCCGATCAATAGTCGCATCCAACGCCGAACACAGGGTCAGGCGAACTTCACCGACGAATTTCAGGACGAAAGTGCCATCCTGCTCGGCGAACTGGATTCTACCGGTACTCATTAAAGATTCCTGCTCAACACCAACAGGGCGATATCATCCGGCATCTCCCCAAGCGTGGCCAATCCAAAAACCTGCCGCAACCCATCCAGGGTGCCGCCCGCAGCCTTGACCCGTTGGGGCAACGCCGCTTCTTTTTCTTTGAGTGTGGGTTCTGGCAATAGGTCCAGAATGCCATCAGACATCAGCGTCAGGCTGAACGTCGGCGGCAGCTCCAGCACGTGGTCTTCGTAGGTCGCCTCATTAAAGAGGCCCACCGGCAGACCGCGCCCTTCCAGATAACGAACACTGTCTGGCGTGTACAACACAGGCAACGGCAAATGACCACCGATGCTATAGGTCAACAAACCTGTCTCCTCGTCGATGACTCCACCGACCATTGTGACGTGTTTACCCAGCTTACAACTGATCAGGCCTCGGTTGATATGACCAAGGACCTCTGAAGGCTTGAATTCCGGCAATGTGCCGCTGCGCTTGGATTCGAACAGCAAGCGCGTGGTCATGAACTTCAGCAGCACGGTAACGAAGGCTGAAGAGGCGCCATGCCCGGAAACGTCCGCCAGGTAGAAGGCTACCCGACGCTCATCGACCCGAAAGTAGTCAACAAAATCACCCGACAGGTACAGTGACGGGATGATCTGGTGCGCAAACTGGAACTCGTCGATGGTCCAGGGGCTGACCGGCAGCATGTTCATCTGCACCTGGCGACCGGCGTTCTGGTCTTCCTGGAGCAGGTTCAGGCTGGCGGCGAGTTCACGATTGGCCTTTTCCAGCTTCTCGCGGTAGCGCTGGTTTTCCAGCAGCAGACGCGCGCGATCCAGGGCTCGGCGCACAGAATGCTCGAGCACAGCCAGATCTTCGAGAGGCTTGATCAGGTAATCCGCTGCGCCAAGGCGCAACGCCTCGACCGCATCGTTCATCACGCCGGCACCCGAGACCACAATCACAGGGGTTTGCGGAGACCGTTCAGTGACCTGGCGGATAAGTTCGAGTCCGCCCATCTGCGGCATACGCAGATCGCAGATGACCAAGTCGGGCTTGTCTTGCTCGAATACCTGAAGACCCTGCTGGCCGTTGCTGGCCTGCAGGACACTGAAACCACTGTCTTCCAAATAGGCCGCGAGACTCGCGCGCACTACTTCGTCATCATCGATTATCAGCAGCGTGGCACTGGTTTTTGGCATGTGGGCAAACGGCGCCAGAATTAGGTTGGCGTAGCAGGCAGGGGCTTTAGCCCGGCTCACACTACTGGATTCGCTTTCTAGCCACTCTGCCGCACCGTTTTCGAGCGTTTGCCCTACTCACACGTACACCAGAGGTGCCCTTCTAAGGCGCAGACGGTACTCCCATCCGCGGGGCGTTTCAAGCTCACGCCGATGGTCGCTTGACGTCTTTACTTGTCAAATCACCGGGAGTTATAAGAACAGGCAAATCCGTAACCCAATGGAAGGATCGAACCCAAGAGTCAAACCGGTCGAGACTACAGCGAAAAGCGCGTTTTGAGCCGTATGCGAGTCGATGCCGAGGCGGTGTGGGGACGCCATTGGACGGCGTTGGCCAGAAACCCTGGCTTACAATCTTGAAGATGAAGTAAGCCGGATCCAAACGAAAGAAGGCGGCCCAATGGCCGCCTTCTACGTATTACCGATCGAGATTAAAAATCGTCTTCAACCTGGCCGTCTTTGACTCTGAATTCGCGGTTCTGCAAGTACGCGTTTCGAATAAAGATGTACTTGTCACCGGTGATCAGTTTCTCGCTCGACAGCAAGCTGGCGCGCGTGTCTACGATGTTCAGGCCGAAGACCGAGTTTCGCACCGATACGTCGTCGATGTACCGGTACGGGCCGGTGTAGCTATCAACGAACTTGGAAGGTGCATCACGCGCAGTGCTAGGGCCCAGCAATGGCAGCACCAAGTAAGGTCCGCTACCGACCCCCCAATAGCCGAGGGTTTGACCGAAGTCTTCGTCGTTGCGGTGCAGGCCCATCTTGGTACCCACATCGAAAAAGCCCAGCAGGCCGAACGTGGTGTTGAAGATGATGCGCGCAGTGTCGGTGCCCGCGGCGACCGGTTTAACCTGCAGAATATCGTTCACCAGGTTGGTGACATCACCGACGTTGCGGAACATGTTGTGAATGCCGTCTTCCAGAAACTGTGGCGTTATGAACTGATAGCCCTGAGCAACAGGCTTGAGTGCATAAGTGTCGATCGCATCGTTGAACTTGAAGATCGGACGGTTAACGCTTTCCCAAGGGTCGTCTTCCGGAGCAGCCTGAGCCACAAACGGAACCAGCAACACGCTGGCACATACACAAAGCTGAGCGAAATAATTGCTCCAGCGCATAAACAAACTCCTTGGTTTTTTACTGGCGCGGGCACTCGGCCCGGGCGTTAAGTTCGTCAGTATAAGACGGAAAAGCCGCTTTATGCAGCATCGCGCACATTCGCCTACAGATGAATCGTCCTGTTTGAGAGCGCTTCACATCAATGTCACTCAACTGTCACTCAACTGTCACTGACGCAGCATAGCCTTGTCACTATTTCAGGGACGTGGATATGCCAAACGCTGAAACCTTGCCCATTGCAGCACCCAGTTTGACCGCCGTCTTGTTCGGCCTCAGCGGTTGCCTGGTGGATTTCGGCGCCCGGACACGCCAACACGGGGTTTATTCTGCGGAGCACGCCGAGGCCACTCCCGGTGCGCTGGACAGCCTGCGCAGTTTGCAGCGCAAGCAAATTCCCTGCGCCTGGGTCGATGAATTACCCCCCGCCCTCAGCCATTCGCTGGCCGTTACCCTGCCTTCCTGGATCAGCTCTTCGCAACACCCTGCAACAATCAACCCATGGCCCGCTCCGAACGCTTGCTGGCAAGCCCTGATGGCGTTGAATGTCGAGCGTCTGGATGGCTGCGTGCTGGTCAGCGGCGAACCGCGGTTGCTGCAATCGGGCCTGAATGCCGGGTTGTGGACGATTGGCCTGGCGTCCTGCGGCTCGCTCTGCGGCCTCGCGCCCAGCGAATGGCACGCGTTGAGTCAAAAGGAACGCGAGTATTTACGCGGCAAGGCGACGATGCAGTTATTCGGTTTGGGCGTGCATTCGGTGATCGATCATCTGGGCGAACTCGACACCTGCCTGGCCGATATCAGCCTGCGCCGGCTCAAGGGCGAAAAGCCCTGACCGAGATCATGCAGGTTGTGCACAAGTGGATTAATCTAAAGGTCAGCCATAGACCTTTGGCGCGAGGCTGCGGTCTATGCCAGCGCCTATCGATAAAAGGAAGAACGCCATGCCTGCCCGCGAACTGCAACAACAGCTCGATACACTGCGCGAGCAATTGGAACAGAATCCTCCACTGTCCGAATCCGAACGTGAAAACCTGCATGAACTGATGCAGCAGATCGAACTCAAGCTTGAGCTCGAAACCAAGACTCAGGACGCCAGCCTCGCCGACGGCGTTAATCTGGCCGTCGAACGCTTCGAACTCGAACACCCAACCCTGGCCGGCACTCTGCGCAACATTGCACAAGCCTTGGGCAATATGGGCATCTGAACCCGCCAAACGCAAAAAAGCCCCGCTAGCGATAGCGGGGCTTTTCATTGTCTGCATTTTGAAATGCAAATTCGTTATTGACGGACCAGACGGTGGTTCGGCAGCTGCACAGTCTCGGTGCTGCGATACGGGTTGATATCCAACCCTCCACGGCGCACATAACGCGCATACACCGTCAATTTCTCCGGTTTCAACAACCGCTGCAGGTCGAGGAAAATCCGTTCCACGCACTGCTCATGAAAGTCCGAGTGCTGACGGAAGCTCACGATGTATTCCAGCAAACTCGCGTGGTCCAGCGCCGCGCCACGGTATTCCACCGCTACGCTGCCCCAGTCCGGCTGACTGGTGACCGGGCAGTTGGATTTGAGCAAATGGCTGTGCACGCTTTCTTCGACAATGAGCGACTCATCGCAACGTAGCAATTCCGGACGCGGATGCTCGTAGTTGCTGACGCTGATGTCCAAATCATCGATGCATACGCCCGGCAGCGCCACAACACCTTCAGCTTCCACGTCTTTGAGGCTGCGAATGCGCACGCCAACCGGCTTGCCGGCGGCGGCCGACAGGTCTTTCGCCAACGTCGCCTCAAGGCTGGAGGTGTCGGCAAATGGCGTCTGGTTCAGCGAGTTCAGGTACAGCTTGAACGACTTCGATTCGATGATGTTCGGCGAATCCGCCGGGATGCTGAACTCGCCAATCGCCACCACGGGCTTGCCGGACGGCAACAGCCACGACAGCTCGAAGCAGTTCCAGAAATCCACGCCCTTGTATGGCAGGGTTTCAGCCGTCAGGCCCAGCTCGGCCCATTTCGCAATACGCGGAATCGGGAACAGCAAGGACGGCGTGTAGGTGGCGATGTATTCGCTGGATTTGCCCAGCGGCGAGTGTTCGGCTGCGGGATGCATGGCGGAAACCTGACTGAAGAATCAGCGGATTCTACCAGCCTTTGCGCCCGCCATTGAGTGCTTACTGACTGACAGTCAACTTGCCGACCATACCAGCCTGATAATGGCCAGGGATGTTGCAGGCAAATTCCAGGCTGGTGGCCTTAGTGAAGGTCCAGGTCAGTTCGGCCGTCTTGCCCGGCTCGACGAGAACGCTATTCGGGTCGTCGTGCTTCATCGATCCATGATCCATGCCAGCCATCGAATCGTGGTCCATTTCCTTCAGGCCTGTAGGCGTCAGCATGCCGCTTTGTTGCATGTGCAACATTTCCTGCTGGTGTTTGGCATGCATCGCCGCATCCCCAAGGTTGAATTCGTGCAACAACTGGCCTTTATTCACCAGCACAAAGCGAACCGTCTCACCAGCCTTGATCTCGATGGCCTTGGGGGTGAAAGACATATCGCCCATCACCACTTCAACACTGCGAGTCGCCTCAGCCGCCGCAGCGGGTTGGCCGAAGTCGTAGGTATGCGCCGGGGCAGCCCACACCGGTGAACTCAACGCCAACAAACACGCTACCTGCAGCAAAGATTTGCGCAAAAACATCGTCGTACTCCAACAAGATAAGGTTCCGCCTGTGGAAAACTCTAAACTGCTGCCACTGCCCGCAACCTGACAGCCAGATTACAACTTTGTCAGGTTGATCTGTATTCACCCTGCCCACGGTATAAAGCGCTCGTTCCATTTACTTAGAGTTGCCCATGAAACTGCTGATCGTCGAAGACCAACCGAAAACCGGCCACTATCTGCGCCAAGGCCTGAGCGAGGCCGGTTTCAACGCCGAACTGGTGGCCGACGGCAGCACCGGGCAACAACTGGCGCTGAGCGGAGACTACGCGTTGTTGATTCTCGACGTGATGCTGCCCGGCCGCGATGGCTGGCAGATTCTGCAAGCGGTGCGCGGCGCTGGTCTCGAGACGCCGGTACTTTTTCTGACCGCACGAGACGCAGTGGAAGACCGCGTTCATGGGCTGGAACTGGGTGCTGACGATTATCTGGTCAAACCATTCGCCTTTTCCGAACTGCTGGCCCGGGTCCGCAGCCTGTTGCGTCGTGGCAGCGCTGCGCCACAGGAAACCAGCCTGCAACTGGCCGATTTGCGCCTGGACTTGATCCGACGCCGCGTTGAGCGCGGCGGCCAGCGCATCGACCTGACCGCCAAGGAATTCGCCCTGCTGGAAATGCTCCTGCGTCGGCAGGGCGAAGTCCTGCCCAAATCGCTGATCGCCTCTCAGGTCTGGGACATGAATTTCGACAGCGACACCAATGTGATCGAAGTCGCCATCCGGCGTTTGCGCCTGAAGATCGACGATGAATTCCCCAACAAATTGATCCACACCGTGCGCGGCATGGGTTACGTCCTTGAAGAGCGCTCAGTCTGATGCGGCATCTTTCGTTAAGCAGCCGTCTGGCGTTGCTGTTTGCGGCCTGCACGGCGGTGGTTTCGCTGTTCGCCGGGGTGTTGTTCAGTCGAGCGAGTGAAGCGCATTTCGTCGAACTCGATCAGCAACTGCTGGATGGCAAGTTGATTGGTTTGCGCCGGGCGCTAATCGACATTCAATCCAGCGACAGCCAAATCAGACTCGCGGATGAATTGAGCCGCCAGGCCGATTTGTCGCTGCGCGTTACCGGCAGCGATGGACAGCGCTGGTATGACAGTTCGGCACAGCTACCGGACAAGCTCCCGCAAACACCCGGTTTGTCGACCCTGAACGACGACGGCACCGACTACCGCGTTTTGAATGCGCCGTTGTTTGTCGACAAACCTGATTCCCCACAACTGACCTTGTTGCTGGACATCACCCATCACCAGCACTTTCTGCAACGCATGCAGCATCTGATCTGGCTGACCGTTGGGTTGTCAGCCTTGGCCACGGCCCTGCTCGGGGCTTGGGCGGCGCGCAGTGGGTTGCGCCCGTTGCGGCGCATGAGCGCGGTCGCCCGCGGGGTTTCGGCGCAATCACTGAATGCGCGGCTGCCCGAAGAGAACATGCCGCCCGAACTCGCGGAATTGGCCCACAGCTTCAACGCCATGCTCGGACGCCTTGATGACTCTTTTCAACGGCTTTCGGCGTTCTCCGCTGACATCGCCCATGAACTGCGCACGCCGCTGTCCAACCTGCTGACCCACACGCAAGTCACCCTCACCCGCCCGCGCCCCATCGAGGACTATCGTGAGGCGCTGCACAGCAACCTAGAAGAGCTGCAATGGATGGCGCAACTGGTCAATGACATGTTGTACCTGGCCAAGGCCGATCACGGGCTGCTGACGCCCAAGCGTGAACCGCTGGAACTGGCGGAGGAAACGGATCTGTTGCTCGAGTTTTTTGCGCCGCTGGCTGAAGACGCGCGGATTACGCTAAGTCGGGAAGGTCATGCCCGGATGCAGGGTGACCGCAGCATGTTGCGGCGGGCGCTGTCCAATTTGCTGGATAACGCGTTGCGATTTACGCCTGCCGAGGGTGAGGTTCGGGTGCGGATTGTTGATCAGGTTAAAGGGTTGAGTCTGACGGTTGAGAACAGCGGCGACGGCATTGACAGAGCGTTGCTGCCGAGATTGTTTGACCGGTTTTATCGAGCCGATCCGGCGCGTCAGGAAGGCAGCAGTGAGCATGCGGGGCTGGGGTTGGCGATTACGCAGTCGATCGTTCGTGCCCATGGTGGGCATATTCGTTGCGAATCGGAGATTGGGTGGACGCGGTTTGTGATCGAGTTGCCGATGGGGGATTGAGGCCAGCAGGTCTGGCCTCATCGCGAGCAGGCTCGCTCCCACAATGTCCGAGTTGAATCACACATTTTGTGATCAACTCCAAACCCTCTGGGAGCGAGCCTGCTCGCGATAGCGATGTAACGGCTTACGAATACCGCAACGCGTGAGCCGGCTCGATTTTCGCCGCACGCCACGCCGGGTACACAGTGGCAAGGAAACTCAAGATAAACCCCGCCGAGCAAATCAACAGCACATCCGCGCCCTGCAATTCCGAAGGCAGGTTACTGACAAAATACACATCGGAACTGAAGATGTGCTGCCCGCTCACCCGCTCGATCCAGCCCACCAGTTCACTGACGTTCAACGCCGCAATCACCCCAAGCACGCCGCCGATCAAGGTCCCGACAACCCCGATCACCGTCCCCTGGACCATGAAGATCGCCATGATCTGCCCTGGCGTTGCGCCGATGGTGCGCAGGATCGCAATGTCCGCGCCCTTGTCGTTCACCACCATGATCAAGGTCGCGATGATATTGAACGCCGCCACCGCGACAATCATCAGCAACAGCAGGCCAATCATGGTCTTTTCCATTTTCATCGCGCTGAACAGACTGCCCTGGGTGTGGGTCCAGTCGTCAGCCTTGTACGCGGCACCCAACCCAGTGGCGATGTCGCTCGAGACCTGCGGCGCGGCGTACAAATCCTTCACCGCCAGACGCACGCTCTGTACCTGATTCGGTTCCCAATGCTGCATCTGTGCGGCATCGGCGACGTGGATCAATGCCATCGAACCGTCCAGCTCAGCACCAACCTTGAACACGCCGACCACGTTCAGGCGCTGCATGCGCGGGGTAATCCCGCCCGGTGCGGTACTGACTTCCGGCACGATCAGGGTGAGCTTGTCGCCGACGTTCAAACGGAAACGACGCGCCGTGATCTCGCCGATCACCACGCCGAATTCACCCGGTTTCAAGGCATCGAGACGCCCCTGAACAATGTGCTGGGCGACGATCGACACCTTGCCCTCCTGGGCCGGATCGATGCCGCTGACCTGAATCGGCTGCATCGTGCCCTTATAGGAGAGCATGCCTTCCATCTCGGTAAACGGTACGGCCGCTGTTACCTGCGGGTTTTTCATCGCAGCGGCTGCAACAGGCTGCCAATCGTCGATCGGGTTCACGCCGACAATGGTGGCGTGCGGCACCATGCCGAGGATGCGCGAGCTCATTTCGCGCTGAAAACCGTTCATCACCGACAACACCACAATCATCGCCAACACGCCGAGGGCGAGGCCGATCATCGAGGTCATCGAGATGAAGGAAACAAAGCGATTGCGGCGCTTGGCGCGGGTATAGCGCGCGCCGATGAAGATCGATAACGGTCTGAACATTCGCTGGGGCACCGTATAAAAATAAAAGACCCGGCGTACCGTCTAGCACGTCGGGTTTTGCTCAATCAGATGGGTGTCAGGCAACCTTCCTGCAAATGCAGGACGCGATCCATCTGGCGGGCCAGGTTCATATCGTGGGTCACCACCAGGAACGCGGTGCGCATCGACGTGCTGAGTTCCAGCATCAAATCCTGAATGCCCTGGGCAGTATGGGAGTCGAGGTTGCCGGTCGGCTCGTCGAGCATCACCAGGCCCGGCTTGTTCACCAGGGCGCGAGCGATAGCCACCCGCTGACGCTCACCACCGGACAACTCGGCCGGTTTATGTTCCAGACGGTGGCCCAACCCTACCCGCTCCAGCAACGCCGTGGCACGCTGACGCGCCTCCGGGATCGACGTCTTGCCGATCAGCAGCGGCATGCAGACGTTTTCCAGCGCGGTGAATTCCGGCAGCAAGTGGTGGAACTGGTACACGAACCCAAGAGAACGGTTACGTAGCAAGCCGCGATTCTTCTCGCTCAATGCCGAGAGTTCTTCGCCGTCGAGCCAGACGCTACCCTTGGTCGGCGTATCAAGACCACCCAACAGGTTGAGCAAGGTACTTTTGCCCGAACCCGAGGTACCGACAATCGCCACGCGCTCGCCCGGGTGCAACTCCAGCTGCAGACCGGCCAGGACTTCTACCGACTCCGGGCCTTCCTCGTAGGATTTACCCAGGTTGCGGCAGCTCAAGATTGCTTTATCACTCATGCCCGACTCACTCATAACGTAGCGCCTCCGCAGGCTGGGTGCGCGCGGCACGCCAGGCTGGATACAGGGTGGCGAGGAAACTCAGGACCAACGCGGCGCCGCAGACCATCAAGACGTCCTGGCTCTGCACTTGCGACGGCAGGTAATCGATGAAGTACACGTCGGCGTTGAGGAATTTATGGCCGATCAGGCCTTCGAGGGCCGAGATCGCGGCGCTGACGTTCAACGCGGCGAAGATCCCGACCACGGCACCGATCAGCGTCCCGACCACCCCGATGACCGTGCCCTGGACCATGAAGATCGCCATGATCGTGCGCGGTGTGGCACCCAACGTGCGCAATATCGCGATGTCGCCCTTCTTGTCGTTCACCACCATCACCAGTGTGGAAATGATGTTGAACGCGGCAACGGCGACGATCAGCAGCAACAGCAGGCCGATCATGGCTTTTTCCATGCGGATGGCCTGATACAGGTTGCCATGGGTGCGCGTCCAGTCGCGGGCGTAGAAATGGTCTTCGCCGAGCTGCTGGGCGATGCTCCATGCAGTGCGCGGCGCCTGGAACAGGTCGTCGAACTTCAGGCGAATGCCTTGTACCTGATCCGGCTTCCAGCGGTGCAGCCTGGCCAGATCCTGCAAGTTGGTGATGCCCAGATATCCGTCCAGCTCACCGGCGCCGACATGGAAGATGCCGACCACGGTAAAGCGCTTCATGCGCGGGAACATGCCGGCCGGGGTCACGGTGACTTCCGGCGCGACAAACGTCAGCTTGTCGCCGATGGCGGCGCCGAGCTTGGCTGCGGCTTTGTCGCCGATGACGATACCGAACTCACCCGGGACCAGATCGTCGAGTTTGCCCTGCTGCATGAAGTTATCAATGATCGAGACGTTGCGCTCCAGCGCAGGATCGATGGCATTGAGCAGGACTTTGGAGACTTTGCCGTTGTTGGTCAGCAACCCCTGCATCTGAGTGAACGGCGCCACGGCCGTCACTTGCGAGTGTTTCTTGACCTTGGCAGCCAGGCTTTGCCAGTCACTGATCGGCTCACCGGCCTCGATGGTCGCGTGGGGCACCATGCCCAGCACGCGGGTGCGCATCTCATGATCGAAGCCGTTCATGACCGACAGCACGACAATCATCACCACCACGCCGAGGGCGAGTCCGATCATTGAAGTCAGGGAAATGAACGACACAAAATGATTGCGACGCTTTGCACGGGTATAACGCGTGCCAATAAAAACGAAGAGAGGTCTGAACATGTCGGGGCTTGTTCGGAGGGAAAAGGAACGTCCTTGTGGCGGGGGTCGATAACCAGCTTTACACTCAGACCACCGCCGCTACCATGGGTTCGCCATGTCGACATTAGATGAAGAAGATCGCCGCGAATACTACCGTATCGAGGACACGATCGCACTGGAAATTCGGACGCTGTCAGCTCCCGAGGCCGCAGGCCAGGAAGTGTTGCAGGATGCTTCTCCATTGTTCAATTTGCTCAGCGAGTTGCACCTGAGTGAATTCGAGTCGCAACACCTGTTACGCCAGATCAGTGAGCGCGACCGGAACCTCGCGGCGTTCCTGAAATCCCAGAACAAACGCATCGACTTACTGAGCCAGGTGATCGCAATCACTGTGCTTGGGCAGATCGGCGAGCCCCAACCGGTGGTCATTTCCGAAGGCGGCATCGAGTTCCCGCATCCAACGCCTATCGCCGTGGGCGCACACCTGTCGGTCAAGCTGGTGCTGATGCCGCAGGCCCTTGGCCTGTTGCTGCGCGCCCGCGTCATCCATTGCGAGCGCAACGCGGGCAGCTATGATGTCGGCACCGAGTTCGAACGCCCGACCGATGCTCAGCGGCAGTTGCTGGCCCGTTACATTTTGCAGAAACAGGCCCAGGAACGACGACTGGCCCGCGAAAACGAATCAGGCATTTAATTTAAGGAAGAACCGTGACCCTCATCTACGGCCATCGCGGCGCCAAGGGCGAAGCACCGGAAAACACCCTGACCAGCTTTCAGCAATGCCTCAAGCACGGCGTTCGCCGTTGCGAGCTGGATCTGCACCTGTCCATGGACAACGAGCTGATGGTCATCCATGACCCGACACTCAAGCGCACCACCGACCGGCGCGGCAAGGTCGTCGAACATACGGCGGCCGAACTGGTGACTTATGACGCGCGCAACGGCGGCCCAGGCTGGATCAAACCCTGCCCGATCCCGACGCTGGAAACGTTGTTTGAGAAGTGCGACTTCGATCACTGGCAACTGGAAGTCAAAAGCGCCTCACGCACCCGCGCTGCCACGACCGTACTGGCGATTCGTGAGATGGCTCAGCGTTTCGGCTTGCTCGACAAGGTCACGATCACCTCAAGCTCACGCGAAGTGCTCAAAGCCGCGCTGGACTTGGTGCCGGATGTGTCTCGAGGATTGGTGGCCGAATACGCCTGGCTCGACCCGCTAAAGGTCGCGCAGAGCTATGGCTGTGAGATTCTGGCGTTGAACTGGACCCTGTGTACGCCGGAACGCCTGCAGAAGGCGCAGCGTCAGGGGCTGCATGTGTCGGTGTGGACAGTCAACGAGCCCGCACTGATGCGCAGACTCGCCGACTTCGGCGTTGACAGCCTGATTACAGACTTTCCCGGTTTGGCCAGCGCCACGCTCGAGAATTGCTGAAATCGGTCTCCCCGGCCGGCTCAGGCCACCGGCCGGAGCCGCTCAAAAAAGCCGGTTGAGGCCGTCGTACGCCGCTACCCGATAGGCTTCGGCCATGGTTGGGTAGTTGAACGTCGTGTTGACGAAATACTTCAGCGTGTTCAGCTCGCCCGGCTGGTTCATGATCGCTTGACCGATGTGCACGATCTCCGACGCCTGATAACCGAAACAGTGAACGCCCAGCACTTCCAGGGTTTCGCGGTGGAACAGGATCTTCAGCATGCCTTGCGGCTCACCGGCAATCTGCGCGCGCGCCATGCCCTTGAAGAACGCCTTGCCCACTTCGTACGGCACCTTGGCCTGAGTCAGTTCCTGCTCGTTCTTGCCGATCGAGCTGATCTCCGGAATGGTGTAGATGCCGGTCGGAACGTCATTCACAAAACGCCAGCTACCGTTTTCGATGATACTGCCCGCGGCTGAACGACCCTGGTCATGCGCGGCACTCGCCAGGCTCGGCCAGCCAATCACGTCACCGGCACCGTAAATATTCGGCACACAGGTGCGATAGGCTTCGTCCACTTCGATCTGACCACGGCTGTTGACCTTCACGCCGATATTTTCAAGACCCAGCTGATCGGTGTTTCCGGTACGACCGTTGCACCAGAGCAAGGCATCAGCCTTGATCTTCTTGCCGGACTTGAGGTGCAGGACCACACCGTTGTCCACACCTTCAACGCGGTCGTAGTCTTCGTTGTGGCGGACCGTGATGTTGTTGTTGCTGAAGTGGTAGCTCAACGCCTGGGAAATTTCCGAGTCGAGGAAGCTCAGCAACTGACCGCGGTTATCCACCAACTCAACCAGAACACCCAGACCGCTGAAGATCGAGGCGTACTCGCAACCGATCACGCCAGCGCCGTAAACGATGAGTTTGCGCGGGGTGTGGCCGAGACTGAGGATGGTGTCGCTATCGTAGATACGCGGGTGGTGGAAATCGATGTCCGCCGGGCGATAAGGACGTGAGCCGGTGGCGATGATGATGTGCTTGGCGACAAGCTTTTCAACCACACCGTTGGCGCAGACCACTTCGATGGTTTGCTCGTCGGCGAAGCTGCCGGTGCCGAAGAACACATCGACACGGTTACGGGCGTAGTAGCCGGTGCGCGAAGCGACTTGCTTGGAAATGACTTTCTCGGCGCTTTTCAATACGTCCGGGAACGAAAACCAGCGCGGCTCACCAATGGCCCGGAACATCGGATTGGTGTTGAACTGCATGATCTGCCGGACCGAGTGACGCAGTGCCTTGGACGGGATGGTACCCAAGTGAGTGCAGTTGCCGCCGACCTGGCGACGGCTATCGACCATCGCCACCTTGCGCCCTGCTTTGGCGGCGTTCATTGCCGCGCCTTCTCCCGCTGGGCCGGAACCCAGCACCACCACGTCGTAGTTGTAGACAGCCATGCGTACTCCTCAGAACAGGCCGCGGTGCCATCGGCACCCAGCGGCTAAATCACGCCGATCTGTGGCGTGAAGGAACAATTTTGGGTCAGTGCAGAACCCGGACACAGTCTATAGAAGCGTCAACGCCGGGCACATTAACCCTTGGTCGCGTCGTAGGCTAGTTTTGCCTGCACTACAACGCCAGTCTTCAGCGCTTGAATCGTTGCCATTATTTGCTTTGACCGCCACTGAGGCGTTCGAAAGCCTGATTTGTTCGTGTGATGAAACCTGTATCGGCACGAATCACAAAAAATGCACCGATGTCATGCGCTTGGGCATAGTCCCAACCCCGCTCAGGGCCGAGAATAAGTAACAGCGTCGATAGTCCATCGGCCATCAGCGCTGAAGGATGAATCACCGTGACTGACGCCAGGGTATGTAGGACCGGCACACCGGTGCGGGCATCGAAGGTGTGGGAATAACGCCTCCCATCCTGCTGAAAATAGTTGCGATAGTCACCGGAGGTGGACACGCCATAGCCGTCGACAGCGATAATTTTTTGCGCAACCTGCTGATCATCCCGTGGCTCTTCGAGGGCAACACGCCAAGGTGAACCGTCGAGCTTTTTGCCGGCAGCCTTGAGCTCACCCGTGGCCTCAGCCAGGTAATTGTGGATGCCCATGGCGTCGAGTTTTGCCGCAATGGTGTCGACGGCATAACCGGCGGCGATGCTATTGAAGTCGACTTCGACGGCGGCATCCTTGCACAATTGATCGCGGTCGATGCGCAGGTGCTGGTAACCGACTCGCTGCCGTACTTCGGCTAGCGCCTGACCGGTTGGGACTTTTTCCTCACGCGCCTGCGGGCCGAACCCCCACAGGTTGAGCAGAGGTTCTACCGTCAGGTCGTAGGAACCTTCACTTTGTTCCGACAGTTGTTCACCGACGCGGATCAATCTGAGGAGGGGTTCGGGCACTTTCTGACAGTGATTGGCGGGAAGATCATTGAAGCGCTCGATGTCCGAGTCGCTGCGGTAGGTCGACATTTGTTGATCGACGTCGGCGAGGATTTTTTCGACCTCGGCCTGGACGTCTTTCGAGGTGGGAAGACCTGCGCGGCGCACGTACTTGATCGAATAAGTGCTGCCCATGGTGGGGCCACTGAAGCTTTCCAGGGAGTCGCTGTTGCCACAGCCTGACAACATGATAATCAGACTCAAAAGACCGCACTGTCGCCATTTCAACAATTTAGGCCCTCCTGACACACCGTTGAAGCCAGCCATTATGCGACACAACTGTGGGAGCACGCCGACAAGATCGTTCCCTCGCTCCGCGTGGGAATGCAGCCCAGGACGCTCCGCGTCCTTGCCGAAGAGCGGACGCGGAGCGTCCATTGAGGCATTCCCACGCAGAGCATGGGAACGATCACCGCACAAAAAAAAACGCCCCGACCTGAGTCGGGGCGTTTTCATGTGTCGCTAACGCTTAGCGCGGGAAAGCTGGCGGGTTTACACCGGCCATGTCTTCCATCACGCGTACCACCTGGCAGCTGTAACCGAATTCGTTGTCGTACCAAACGTACAGAACAACGCGGTTGTCTTGGCTGATAGTTGCTTCAGCGTCCACAACGCCTGCGTGGCGCGAGCCAACGAAGTCGGTGGAAACCACTTCCTGCGAGTTGACGTAGTCGATTTGCTTATGCAGATCGGAGTGCAGCGCCATGTAGCGCAGGTACTCGTTCATCTCTTCGCGGGTGGCGGCTTTCTCAAGGTTCAGGTTGAGAATGGCCATCGACACGTTTGGCGTCGGAACGCGGATCGCGTTACCGGTCAACTTGCCGGCCAGCTCAGGCAGAGCCTTGGCAGCAGCAGTGGCAGCACCGGTCTCGGTGATAACCATGTTCAGCGCGGCGCTACGGCCACGGCGATCGCCTTTGTGGAAGTTGTCGATCAGGTTCTGGTCGTTGGTGTACGAGTGAACGGTTTCAACGTGACCATTAATGATGCCGAACTTGTCGTTCACAGCTTTCAGCACCGGCACGATGGCGTTGGTGGTGCAGGAAGCAGCAGAAACGATCTTGTCGTCAGCGGTGATTTCACCGTGGTTGATGCCGTGAACGATGTTCTTCAGCTTGCCTTTACCCGGCGCGGTCAGAACAACGCGGTCGATACCCGGGCAAGCCAGGTGTTGGCCCAGGCCATCGGCGTCACGCCATACACCGGTGTTGTCCACCAGCAGCGCGTCTTTGATGCCGTACTGGGTGTAATCCACCTCAGTCGGGTTTTTCGCGTAGATAACCTGGATCAGGTTGCCGTTGGCGGTGATGGTGCTGTTGGCTTCATCAATAGTGATGGTGCCATCGAACGGACCATGAACCGAGTCACGACGCAGCAGGCTTGCACGCTTGACCAGATCGTTTTCGGCGCCCTTGCGGACAACGATGGCGCGCAGACGCAGGCCGTCACCACCACCGGTTTTCTCGATCAGGATGCGCGCCAGCAGACGACCGATACGACCGAAGCCGTACAGGACAACGTCGGTGCCTTTGCGAGCGGCAACGTTCTGCTGACCAACCACATCAGCCAGTTCTTCACGGACGAACTGCTCGGCAGTACGACCTTTGCCTTCGGCCTTGAACTTGACCGCAAGCTTGCCCAGGTCTACCGAAGCGGCGCCGAGCTTGAGCTCGCTCATCGCTTTGAGCAGCGGGAATGTTTCGTGGACGGACAATTCAGTGTCATCGGACTGACGATGACGGGCAAAGCGGTGAGCTTTGAGAATCGCAATGACTGAACGGTTGATCAGGCTGCGGCCATAGATCGAGCTCACCACGTTGTTATTGCGGTAGAGCTGACCGATAAGCGGAATCATCGCTTCTGCGAGTGCTTCACGGTCGATCCATTCACCAAGACACTGGTCGGGCTTCTGAGTCACGGGAACCTTCCACATGTAGGGGCAGAAAAAAGGGGCTACATTATGCCGCCGACTCCCTCCCGTAGCAATGCGCGCTTGTCGTGCGATCCGTAACATTTTCCTGTTCAAAAAAATTACGCCCCGCTAAAGCCCAATAAAACCGGGGCTTGCAGCGCAGTCAATTTTTTGGAGACAACGCACCGTTGTCCGTAACCCTCCGTAACACTGATTGGTTTTGCCACTACATATTCAGCAATTTCCAGCAAAAAACCGGCGGATTTTGTCTTTACCACTACATTTCGCCAAACCTGCGTAATAGACACAGTCTGCAACTGACAGGCGGCACCCGGGACCGCTACAATTACCGACTTTGTCGCAACGCTTGGAGCTCAACCTTCCGTGCCCGTTCTGCGTCTACCGCTTCTCCCTGCCGCGGCAGGTAAACAGCACTGGGGCAACCTGCCCGGTGCCGCCCTCAGCCTGGCCATCGCCGAGGCTGCCAGCGCTGCCAAGCGCTTTACCCTGCTGCTGACCGCCGACAGCCAAAGTGCCGAACGGCTTGAGCAGGAGCTGAGTTTCTTCGCCCCGGATTTGCCCGTGTTGCACTTCCCGGACTGGGAAACCCTACCCTACGATCTGTTTTCGCCGCACCAGGACATTATTTCCCAGCGCATCGCCGCCCTTTACAGGCTGCCGGAGCTGAGTCACGGCGTTCTGGTGGTGCCGATCACCACGGCCCTGCATCGCCTGGCGCCGACCAAGTTCCTGCTGGGCAGCAGCCTGGTGCTGGACGTTGGCCAGAAGCTCGACGTCGAACAGATGCGCACCCGGCTCGAAGCCAGCGGCTATCGCTACGTCGACACGGTGTACGAGCACGGCGAATTCACCGTCCGTGGCTCGCTGATCGATCTATTCCCGATGGGCAGCAAACTGCCCTTCCGCATCGACCTGTTCGATGACGAAATCGAGACGCTGCGTACATTCGATCCGGAAAACCAGCGCTCCATCGACAAGGTCGACACCGTCCGCCTATTGCCTGCGCGTGAATTTCCGCTGCAAAAAGATGCGGTCACCCGTTTCAAGGCACGCTTTCGCGAGCGCTTTGATGTCGACTTCCGCCGCTGCCCGATCTTTCAGGATTTAAGCAGCGGGATTACCCCGGCCGGTATCGAGTACTACCTGCCGCTGTTCTTCGACGATACCTCCACGCTGTTCGATTACCTGCCGCAGGACACGCAAGTGTTTTCCCTGCCGGGCATCGAGCAGGCAGCGGAGAATTTCTGGAATGACGTGCGCAATCGTTATGAAGAGCGCCGCGTCGACCCGTCTCGTCCTCTGTTGCCGCCGTCAGAATTGTTCTTGCCCGTGGAAGATTGCTTTGCCCGCCTGAAGAGTTGGCCACGTGTGGTAGCCAGCCAACAGGACGTGGAAACCGGTGTCGGCCGCGAACGTTTCCCGGCGCGGGAATTGCCGAACCTAGCCATCGAAGCCAAGGCCACTCAGCCACTGGCGGCGCTGGCCGGCTTCCTCGACGAGTTCCCTGGGCGAGTGCTGTTCACCGCCGAGTCGGCGGGACGTCGCGAAGTGCTGCTGGAATTGCTCGAACGTCTGAAGCTGCGACCGAAAACCGTCGACAGCTGGCCAGACTTCGTGGCGAGCAAGGAGCGTTTGGCAATTACCATCGCTCCGCTCGACGAAGGCCTGGTACTCGACAATCCAGCCTTGGCGCTGGTGGCCGAAAGTCCGTTGTTCGGTCAACGCGTGATGCAGCGCCGTCGCCGTGAAAAACGCGCCGACGCCAACAACGATGCGGTCATCAAGAACCTCACCGAATTGCGCGAAGGCGCGCCGGTGGTGCACATCGATCACGGCGTCGGCCGCTACCTCGGGTTGGCGACACTGGAAATCGACGATCAAGCCGCCGAATTTCTCACGCTGCAATATGCAGAAGGCGCCAAGTTGTACGTGCCGGTGGCCAACCTGCACCTGATTGCGCGTTACACCGGCAGCGACGATGCCTTGGCCCCGCTACACCGTCTCGGTTCCGAAACCTGGCAAAAAGCCAAACGCAAAGCCGCCGAACAGGTGCGCGATGTCGCCGCAGAATTGCTCGACATTTATGCCCGTCGTGCCGCCCGAGAAGGCTATGCCTTCGAAGATCCAAAAGCTGACTACGCAACGTTCAGCGCCGGCTTCCCATTCGAAGAAACCCCGGACCAGCAAACCACCATCGATGCGGTACGCGCCGACATGCTCGCGCCGAAGCCGATGGACCGGCTGGTCTGCGGCGACGTCGGTTTCGGCAAGACCGAAGTAGCAATGCGCGCGGCCTTCATCGCTGTGCATGGCGGTCGTCAGGTGGCGATTCTGGTGCCGACCACCCTGCTCGCCCAGCAACACTACAACAGCTTCCGCGACCGCTTTGCCGACTGGCCGGTGACCGTGGAAGTGATGAGCCGCTTCAAGTCGACCAAGGAAGTGAACGCCGCCGTCGCCGACCTCGCCGAAGGCAAGATCGACATCGTGATCGGCACGCACAAGCTGCTGCAAGACGACGTGAAGATCAAAAACCTCGGGCTGGTGATCATCGACGAAGAACACCGGTTTGGTGTGCGTCAGAAAGAACAGCTCAAGGCGCTGCGCAGTGAAGTCGACATTCTCACCCTGACAGCCACGCCAATTCCGCGCACGCTGAACATGGCAGTGTCGGGCATGCGTGACCTGTCGATTATCGCCACCCCTCCGGCCCGTCGCCTGTCCGTGCGGACCTTTGTCATGGAGCAGAACAAGAGCACGGTCAAAGAGGCCCTGCTGCGTGAATTGCTGCGTGGCGGTCAGGTTTACTACCTGCACAACGACGTGAAAACCATCGAAAAATGCGCCGCCGACCTCGCCGAACTGGTGCCGGAAGCACGGATCGGCATTGGCCACGGGCAAATGCGCGAACGCGAACTCGAACAGGTGATGAGCGACTTCTACCACAAGCGCTTCAACGTGCTGATCGCCTCGACCATCATCGAGACCGGCATCGACGTGCCGAGCGCCAACACCATCATCATCGAGCGTGCCGACAAGTTCGGCCTGGCGCAGTTGCACCAGTTGCGTGGCCGTGTCGGTCGCAGTCACCACCAGGCTTACGCTTACCTGCTGACGCCGCCGCGCCAGCAAATCACCCCGGATGCGGAAAAGCGCCTGGAAGCGATCGCCAACACCCAGGACCTCGGCGCAGGCTTCGTGCTGGCCACCAACGACCTGGAAATTCGTGGCGCTGGCGAGCTGTTGGGCGATGGTCAAAGTGGGCAGATTCAGGCGGTTGGATTTACGCTGTACATGGAAATGCTCGAGCGCGCGGTGAAGTCGATCCGCAAGGGTGAGCAGCCGAACCTTGATCAGCCGCTGGGCGGTGGTCCGGAAGTCAACCTGCGCGTACCGGCGTTGATTCCCGAAGACTATTTGCCAGACGTTCATGCTCGATTGATTCTCTACAAACGCATCGCTTCGGCCACCGATGAGGACGGCCTTAAAGACCTGCAAGTAGAAATGATCGACCGTTTCGGCCTGTTGCCGGAGCCGACGAAGAACCTGGTGCGCATCACGGCGCTGAAATTGCAGGCCGAATTACTGGGCATCAAGAAAGTCGACGGCGGCCCGCAGGGTGGCCGAATCGAGTTTGCGGCACAGACGCCGGTCGACCCGCTGCCGCTGATCAAACTGATTCAGGGCCAGCCCAAACGCTACAAATTCGAAGGTGCCACGATGTTTAAATTCATGGTGCCGATGGAGCGTCCGGAAGAACGCTTTAATACTGTAGAGGCGCTGCTTGAGCTCCTTATCCCGAAAACTGCTTGAAGGACGCCGCATGCGCCTGTTTCGCTCATTGCCCCTGCTGTTAACGCTGATCGCACCCACGGCGTTTGCCGACGATGTGTATCAGATTGAAATGATTCTGGTCCGGCAAAACGCCGTGCCCGCCATCGTCAGCCGCGCCGCACCGGAAGACTGGGCCGCCGGCGCCCAGCCCATCAGCAAGGACAGCCTGCGTACACCGAGCCTGAATGGCGAAGTGGAAAAGCTGACCGCCAGCAACGAATACACTGTGTTGCTGCATAAGGCCTGGCAACAGAACCTCGGTGAAGAAACCAGCAAAGTGGCGATCAGCGATGGCACCGAGCAATTTGGCCAGTTCCCGATCGAGGGCACGTTAAGCATGAAATTGGGGCGCTTCACCGATGTCGACGCCGACTTCTGGGTCAACCAGATCGACGCCAACGGCATGGTCACCGCCAGCGAACGCCTCAAGCAAGAAAGCCACACCAAGAACGGCCAGCTGAACTTCCTCGACAACGGCCACCTCGGCCTGTTGATCAAGATTACCTCGCTCACCGCCCCTGCTCCTCGGCCAGTCCCCGAAGAAATTCCGGACTGATTGCTATGCCCCCGACCCTGAGCAAACCCCTGGCACCTTCCTGGGTCAGTCGATTCAAGGAGCAAAGCCTGGAGCGTGGCCGCCGCTACGCGCTGGAGAATCGCGTCAGGATCGTCGAGGTCGGTGACGCTACGATCTCCGCTGCGTGCGAAGGCTCGGGCGGTAATGTTTACCGTCAGACCATTCGCCTGCGTGAGTCGGCCAAAGCTACCTTGCTGATGGTCGACGCGACCTGCACCTGCCCGGTTCACAGCAACTGCAAACACTGCGCAGCGGTGTTGCTCAAAGTACAGGAAACGCTGGCCTACCCCGCCGCCGCGCAAGATGCCGACTTGCTGGAAAAACTTCAGGCCGTACTGGAGAACCGCGGCCCGAAAGCACCGCCGCAAGTGCTTGTGGATAACGTTCAACCGGTGCCGCGCCTGTGGCTGGCGAGTATCGAGTTCAGCGCCTTCGAGCCGCGTAATGGCAAGATGCAGCGCTATATTCAGCATCGTGCGGCACTGTCTTTCAGCTATCTGGACGAATACGTTTGCGGACAAAAGAACGCCGACATCCTGATCCGCCAGGAAACCCAGACGCTACGGATAAAACGCCACCCGGATGTCGAACAGACCTACAGGGAACAGTTACGCATCCTCGGCTTCAAGATTGCCACCCGACAAAGCAAAGCCTTGCCGGAAAGTGCCGGCGAACTCTACGAGATGGTCAATGACAGCGCTTGGCTGACCTTCACCCTCAATGAACTGCCGAAGTTGCGCACCCAAGGCTGGGAGTTGCAGATCGACGAAGACTTCGGTTTCGACCTGACCGCCGTGGACGACTGGTACGCCACCGTCGAGCAGGTGCCGGAGCGCGACTGGTTCGATCTGGAACTGGGGATCATCGTCAACGGCGAGCGCCTGAGTTTGCTGCCGATCCTGTTGAACCTGATGCGCTCGCACACTGAAATTCTCAATCCGGAACGCCTTGCCCGACGCCGCGACGACGAGCTGATTCTGGTGAACATCCCCAATCGTCCGAATTCCGAGTACGGCCCGCTGCAAGTCGCCCTGCCCTTCGGTCGCTTGAAGCCGGTACTGGCGACACTCGGCGAGTTTTATCTGCAAGAGCCCGGCGAAACCACGCTGCGTCTGAGCAAGGCCGACGCCACGCGTTTGAATCCGCTGGAAGACATGCCGCTGCTCTGGGAAGGCGGCGAGCAAATCCGCACCTTCGCCCAGCGCCTGCGCGACATCAAGGATTACACCGCAACCGCACCTGAAGGATTGAACGCGACCCTGCGCCCCTATCAGCTCGAAGGCTTGAGCTGGATGCAATCGTTGCGGCAACTGGAAGTCGGCGGAATTCTCGCGGACGACATGGGCCTGGGCAAAACCCTACAAACCCTGGCGCATGTTCTCACTGAGAAAACGGCTGGACGCCTCGATCGGCCGTGCATGGTGGTGATGCCCACCAGCCTGATTCCGAACTGGCTCGACGAAGCGGCGCACTTCACGCCGCAACTCAAAGTGCTGGCGCTTTACGGCGCCAGTCGCAAAAAACACTTCGATAATCTGGCCGACTACGACCTGATCCTGACCACCTAYGCGCTGCTGCCCAAGGATGTCGAACGCCTCGCCGCGCAGCCTTTGCATGTGCTGGTGCTGGATGAAGCGCAGTACATCAAAAACCCCAACAGCAAGGCGGCACAGGCAGCGCGCGAGCTGAATGCCCGTCAGCGTTTATGCCTCAGTGGTACGCCGCTGGAAAACCACTTGGGTGAGTTGTGGTCGCTGTTTCACTTCCTGCTGCCCGGCTGGCTTGGCGATGTGAAAAGCTTTAACCGCGATTACCGCGTGCCGATTGAAAAGCGCGCCAGTGAAATCAGACTTCAGCACCTCAACGGTCGGATCAAGCCATTTCTGCTGCGTAGAACCAAGGAACAGGTCGCGACGGAATTACCGCCGAAGACTGAAATCATTCACTGGGTCGAACTCAACGAAGCTCAGCGCGACGTGTACGAAACCATGCGCCTGGCAATGGACAAGAAAGTCCGCGACGAGATCACCCGCAAAGGCGTGGCGCGCAGCCAGATCATCATTCTTGAGGCGCTGCTGAAGCTGCGTCAGGTTTGTTGCGATTTGCGCCTGGTCAACGATGCCGTCCTGCCAACTCGCGGCAGCACTTCGGGCAAGCTCGACAGCTTGATGGAAATGCTTGAAGAGTTGTTCGAGGAGGGTCGACGGATTCTGTTGTTCTCGCAGTTCACGTCAATGTTGGCGCTCATCGAGGTCGAGCTAACGAAACGTGGCGTTGAGTATGCGCTGCTGACCGGGCAGACCCGTGACCGACGTGCACCAGTGAAAGAGTTTCAGAGCGGCAAGCGTCAGATTTTTCTGATCAGCTTGAAGGCCGGCGGTGTTGGTTTGAACCTGACCGAAGCGGATACAGTGATTCACTACGATCCATGGTGGAACCCGGCAACGGAGAATCAGGCGACTGACCGGGCCYATCGTATCGGTCAGGAGAAACCGGTGTTCGTCTACAAGATGATTGCCCGGGGCACAGTGGAAGAGAAGATCCAGCATCTGCAGAAAGAAAAATCCGACCTGGCCGCCGGCGTTCTGGATGGACGCAAGACGGGAGACTGGAAGTTGCAGAGCGATGATATTGAGGCGCTGTTTGCGCCGTTGCCGGACAAGCTGGAAAAGCGCTGAGATCCAGGATGCCTGACAGATTGCTATCGCGGGCAAGCCACGCTCCCACAGATTCAGTGATTTCCTGTGGGAGCGTGGCTTGCCCGCGATAGCGTCAACCCGGAATCACTGAACAGTCCGAATATCAATACTTCGGACCAGGCAGTGGCGCAAACAGCGCCTCAATTTCAGTCTGCTCAAGCTTCCATCCTCCGGTCGTTCCACCTTCAAGCACAGCACCCGCCAAAGCGGCCTTCTCCTGCTGCAAAGCCTGAATTTTCTCTTCCACCGTGCCCCGAGCAATCAGCTTGTAAACAAACACCGGTTTGTTTTGCCCAATCCTGTAGGCACGATCGGTCGCCTGATTCTCCACCGCCGGGTTCCACCATGGATCGAAATGGATCACCGTGTCCGCGGCTGTCAGGTTCAAACCTGTGCCGCCGGCCTTCAGGCTAATCAGAAACAGCGGCACTTTACCGCTCTGGAAGTCTTTGACCGGCGTGCGCCGATCCGTCGTATCACCGGTCAACAACGAGTAATCGAGACTACGCTGCTGCAACTCCTCCTCAATCAAGGCGAGCATCGAAGTAAACTGCGAAAACAGTAAAATCTTGCGGCCTTCACTTAGCAACTCTTCCAGCATCTCCATCAAGCTGACCAGTTTCCCACTGCCCGAACGAAGGGCCTTCGCCGTGAGCGGCGTTTTGATCAGGCGCARATCGCARCAMACCTGACGCAGCTTGAGTAACGCGTCAAGGATGATGATTTGACTGCGTCCAACGCCATTGCGGGCTATTTCGTCACGCACCTTCTTGTCCATCGCGACGCGAACGGTTTCATACACATCCCGCTGCCCATCGCTGAGATCAACCCAATGCACAATCTCGGTTTTTGGAGGTAATTCGGTTGCTACCTGGTCTTTCTTGCGACGTAGCAGAAAGGGTTTTATCCGGGCCGTCAGATGTTGCATCCGCTCACTGTTTGCGTGCTTCTCGATCGGCGTGCGGTAGTCACGATTGAAGGTTTTGCTGTCGCCCAGCCAACCCGGCAGTAAAAAGTGAAACTGGGACCACAGTTCGCCGAGGTGGTTTTCCATCGGTGTTCCGGACAGACACAAGCGCTGGCGGGCCTGTAGGTCGCGGGCTGCCTGAGCAGCTTTGCTGACAGGGTTCTTGATGTTCTGCGCCTCATCGAGAATCAGCACACTCCAGACTTGTGGCTGCAAAACCTCCAGATCCCGAGGCAGCAGCGCGTAGGTGGTCAACACCAAATCGTATTCCGCAAGACTGGAAAAATCTTTTTGCCGGGCTGAGCCATGCAGCGCCAGAACCTTCAATTGCGGGGTAAAGCGCGCCGCTTCGTCGAGCCAGTTCGGAATCAGGCTGGTTGGCATTACGGCCAGCGCCGGAAGTTCAAGTCGCCCAGCCTGCTTTTCCGTCAGCAAATGCGCCAGGGTTTGCAGGGTTTTCCCCAGCCCCATGTCGTCGCCCAGGATGCCGCCAACCTCTAACTCGCGAAGGGTTTGCATCCAGTTCAGGCCTTCGAGCTGATACGGTCGCAGTGTCACCTTGAGACCCACAGGCGCCGAGACTTGAACATGGGTCGACTCGCGCAATCGTTGCGCAAAACTGCGCAGTCGCTCGCCGCCTTGCCAGACCAGCGGAACACCTTCCAGCAAACTCAGGCGAGCGGCATCCGGAGCATTCAAGCGCAATGAATCGCCCTGATGCGATCCCAGATACAACTCGCCAAGGGTAGCCATCAACGGTTTGATCCGGCTGTAGGGCAGCGCGACTTTCACATGAGCCCTGGAACCGCCGAGCTCGATCAGCAGCTGATCGTCATCGTTACGCTGGGCCAGGGTTGCGGGGTCCATCAGCTGTGGCTGGCTGCACAGCAAATGCAGCAAGATCGGCAACAGGCTGTGGCGCTCACCGTTGACGACGATACCCAGTTGCAGATCAAACCACTGGTGCCCCGACTCTTCCTCGACCTCTGCGTACCATTGTTCTACCGCCTGTACATTGAAGTGAAAGCCCTTGCTGATATCGACCTGCCAATTTGCCGTGCGCAGCGACTCAATCCCCTCCTGCACAAAAGCGAGCCAGGCCGAATCATCCGGCAGAGTGAACATCTCGCCTGGACGATCAATGCTACTTTTACGCGTAGCCTTTTTAAAACCGTGTTTTTGCAGGGCCAGACGCAAGGCTTTTTCAGCGGCGGGCTGGCGCTGGATACGCTGGGTTTCAGTACCCGAAAGGATCAACACCTCCGGGTTCCGGTCCGACGCTGGATGTCCGTTGTAGGTGAACGCCAATGCCGCACGGTGCTCGATCTCATACTGCCAGTGCGTGTAACGCTTGCCGCTGGCGAGTGTCAGGTGAGCCTGAGGCAAAACATCGCTGAAAAACCGTTCGGTCAGCCTGTGCGGCGCAGCAACTTGAGTCGCCGCACTCATCCGATGGCTGAACTGCATCGCCTGACGTGCTGGAATATCAGGCGCCAATGATAAGTGACACGCCAGTTTTTCATCCAGCTCGCTGGACAGCACCCCGACCTGATGACGCTCGCGATCCAGATAATACAAAGGTTCCAGAGCCAGAATTGTTTCTACTGGCGCTTCGCCGCTGCCCCATTGAGGACGAAAACTGCCGTTGGATTGTTCAGCCCAGGCAAACTGACCTGTTCTCTTCATGCCTGACGTCAAAGGTTGTAGCTGCTCTAAATCGAGGAACAGCCGCGACGTTCTCAACAGCATCTCAAGAAGCTCGGCGCCACTGCTGCCTTGCAAGGGATAGCCGCCGTAATAGGCGTGATGGGAGTGGACGGCCACCAACAATCTAGCGATCCGAAGATCCAGTTCGGACAGATAGCCGGGTTGACGCATCAGCATATCCGACAATGAATACATCGACTTGATGTCTTGCAAGCGACCGTCTTTTAGTTGACGAGCCTTGTAGATCTCCAGCGTCCACTTCCCGAGAGCGGGCGTAGCCCTGAGTTTGTACACCAGGCGCGTACTCGTTCCTTGCGACGACTCATCGGTAGGCTTGCTCGAAGAAGGAATATCGTCGAGCCAGCGCTCCAATTCACGACTCAGGTGGACTTGGACGACGCTGTCGGACGTTTTAACGGAATGATCTTGCAGATGATAAATGACCGCAGCGCAATGCTTGCAATTGAAAATAACGGGGCAGGAGCACGTGCATTCGAGCCGCCTTCGCCCATTCGGATCTTCAACGAGAGCAATGACCTGCTCGTACTCGTGAGTCCCGGAGCCAATACACGTCGCGATGACCATCAGGTCTTCGATTTGATGGATCGTTACCCGATCCTCATCCGCGTATTCGCGAGCCTTGTTCTGAGCGCGATGACTGAACACCTCCGCCCAAGGTAGCGCATGAAGTTGCTCAACTAGTGTCGTCATGAAATCAACGCCGCTTAAAACCCATGTGAGACAACCAACATTGCATCTGGCCGCCGAAACTCAACCCGCCAACACCCGCGCCAACGTCGACTTCACTTTCCCCATCCCGTCATGCAACGCCTGCTCGATCTCAGCCATGGTAATCACCGTCGTCGACTTGCCCGCCGCCGGGTTCACCACCAGCGCCAGACACGCATAATCCAGTTCCAGTTCACGCGCCAGCGCCGCTTCCGGCATGCCGGTCATGCCGACGATGTCGCAGCCGTCACGCTCAAGGCGCGCGATTTCAGCGACGGTTTCCAGCCGAGGGCCCTGGGTGCAGGCGTACACGCCATGACTGCTATAACCCACGCCTTCAGCGGCCAGTGCCGCGATCAGCTGCTGACGCAGCGGCTCGCTGTAGGGATAGCTGAAGTCGATATGGGTGACGCGTTCCAGGTCATCGGCGAAATAGGTGTGTTCGCGACCGCTGGTGTAATCGATCAGTTGATGTGGCACGCAGAAATGCCCGGTGCCCATCGCCGTATGAATCCCGCCAACGGCATTGACGGCCAGAATCGCTTCCGCGCCGGCCTGCTTCAATGCCCAGAGGTTGGCGCGATAGTTCACCTGATGCGGCGGAAAACGGTGCGGATGACCGTGACGCGCGAGGAACAGCACTTCCTTGCCGGCGTATTCACCGATCTGCACTTCAGCCGAGGGTGCGCCGTAAGGCGTGTCCACAACCAGTGACTGACGAATGCTCAGTCCTTCGAGTTGAGTCAGGCCGGTGCCACCGATAATCGCGTAAACCGTCATGACTCAAAATCCTTATTCGATCAGTTGAGCGTCTTTGAGCGCGCCGACAGCTGCCAGCCAGCGTGGGTTTTGACGGTATTCGATATTGGCGTATGACTGGCCGCGCATCCGCGCGATTCGCTCGGACGGCTTGACCTTCAGGCGCTGGGCTGCGCTCAGCGCCAGTTCCGCAGCGGCGCGGTCGTTGCACACCAGGCCCATGTCGCAGCCGGCGGTCAGCGCGGCTTCGATACGGCTGGCGGCATCGCCGACCACATGAGCGCCGGCCATCGACAGGTCATCGCTGAAGATCACGCCATCGAATTGCAGCTCGCCGCGCAGGATGTCCTGCAACCAGCGGCGGGAGAAGCCGGCAGGTTGGGTGTCGACTTGCGGGTAAATAACGTGGGCCGGCATGACGGCGGCCAGTTGTTTGCTCAGCTTGGCGAACGGCACCAAGTCGTTGGCGCGGATTTCGTCGAGGCTGCGCTCGTCATTCGGGATGGCGACGTGGGAATCCGCCTCAGCCCAGCCATGACCGGGGAAATGTTTGCCGGTGGCGGCCATGCCGGCACTGTTCATGCCATGGATGAATGCACCGGCCAGCAGCGCTGCGCGCTCCGGATCACCTTCGAACGAACGGGTCCCGACAACAGCGCTGCGCTGGTAATCCAGATCCAGCACCGGGGCAAAACTGAGATCGAGACCGACGGCCAGCACTTCGGTGGCCATGATCCAGCCGCACTGCTCAGCCAGGTATTCGGCGTTCGGATTGTCGGCGATGGCGCGCATGGCAGGCAGTCGCACGAAGCCTTGGCGCAAACGCTGAACGCGACCGCCTTCCTGGTCCACCGCCAGCAACAAATCGGGACGAATAGCACGAATCGCGGCGCTCAACTCGCGCACCTGGCGCGGGTTTTCGATGTTGCGGGCAAAAATGATCAAGCCGCCCACTTCGGGCTGGCGCAACAATTGGCGATCTTCGGCCGTCAGCCAGGTACCGGCGACGTCCACCATCAACGAGCCTTGCAGGCCAGCAGTCATAGAGATTCCTTTAGAACGAGAAACCCGGCCCGCACGCACTCGCCGCCTTGGGCAATACCCGGCAGGTCGACGTTAGAAATGGGGGACGGGTTCAGAACGAGAGTCGGCATGGGCGGCTAGCTTAGCGGATGTCTGCTGCCGCGCCCACCCGTTCGCGGTTAAACCTTGGCGGCAGCCGAGGCGGTCTTGCTACGTGGACGCAGTTGCGCGCTGGCCATGTTCGTGTCGGTCACGCCGGTTTCAGCACGCATGCCCGCGGCCAGAAACGGCACCATCAAGCGCATCACCTGCTCAATGGAGGTGTTGACGCCGAAATCGGTCTCGGCAATCGCGCGCAGAGCCTTGATTCCCGACATGCTGAACGCCGCTGCACCCAGCATGAAGTGCACACGCCAGAACAACTCGATCGGCGGAATTCGCGGCGCGGCTTCGTTGACCAGCATCATGTAGCGGCGGAACACTTTGCCGTACATGTCTTCCAGATAACGACGCAAGTGGCCCTGGCTCTGACTGAATGCCAGGCCCAACAGACGCATAAAGATGGAAAGGTCATTGCCACTACGCGGCTGCACGACAAGGGCTTGCTCGACGAGGATTTCCAACAGCTCTTCAAGGGTCGGCTTGTTTTCAGGCTTGGCCTGACGGCGCTCCAACTCTTTATCGAGGCTAATGCAGAACGGCCCGAGAAAGCGCGAAAAGACGGCTTGAATCAATGCCTTCTTGGAGCCGAAATGATAGTTCACCGCCGCCAGATTCACACCGGCCTTGCTGGTGATCAGACGCAAGGAGGTTTCTGCGAAACCTTTTTCCGCGAACAACTGCTCGGCAGCATCGAGAATGCGTTCAACGGTTTCCGACTGGGCCATGGCTACTCCGCCTGACAAACACTTGTTTGAAACATACGTTTCAGCCTGTGTATTGTCAAGCTTGGCCGTTCGTTTTGGGAATGGTCGGTCAGCTATTTAACCACACAACGGCAAAGCTTCAAGCGGCGGACAGATCGACCGTCCGGCGGCCTGCAAAAAAAGGGGCATTGCCAAGATGCTTTCACTGTATATAATCCCAGTCACTGTATAAAAAGACAGAGCGATCAAAATGCTAAAGCTGACGCCACGCCAAGCAGAGATTCTGGCCTTCATCAAACGCTGCCTCGAAGACAACGGCTACCCGCCGACCCGCGCGGAAATCGCTCAGGAACTGGGTTTCAAGTCGCCCAACGCGGCGGAAGAACACCTGAAGGCACTGGCCCGCAAAGGTGCCATCGAGATGACCCCGGGCGCTTCCCGCGGCATTCGCATTCCAGGCTTCGAAGCCAAGGCCGACGAGTCCACCCTGCCGATCATTGGTCGAGTAGCTGCTGGCGCCCCGATCCTGGCCCAACAGCACATCGAAGAGTCCTGCAACATCAACCCTGCTTTCTTCCATCCGCGCGCCGACTATTTACTGCGTGTTCATGGCATGAGCATGAAGGACGTCGGTATTTTCGACGGAGACCTTCTGGCCGTGCACACCACGCGTGAAGTCCGTAACGGCCAGATCGTGGTCGCGCGAATCGGCGACGAAGTGACGGTCAAGCGCTTCAAGCGTGATGGCAGTAAAGTCTGGTTGATTGCCGAAAACCCTGAATTTGCCCCTATCGAAGTGAACCTGAAAGATCAGGAACTGGTGATTGAAGGCTTGAGCGTCGGCGTGATTCGCCGCTAAAGGAGGCTTTATGCAGTTCCCACACACACCACAGCAAGCCCAACTGCCGCTGTTCGAGGCGTTCATGGCGCAACCCCTGGCGCCGATTCTGAAAGACGTGGTCGAGTCGCCGTGGAGCGCCGAGCCCGAAGTCTTCAGTGAGCTGTCGCTACGTGGTGCAGCCGGGAACTGCCTGAACCTTCTCGCCCCCATCCTCAGGGAGCTGAGTCAGGACCAGGACGCACGCTGGCTTACGCTGATTGCTCCACCCGCGAGCTTGACCCAGGCGTGGTTACGGGACGCTGGCCTTAACCGCGAACGCATTCTGCTGCTGCAACCTCGCGGCACCCAGAGCGCCCAACAGTTGACCTGCGAAGCCTTGCGCCTGGGCCGCAGCCACACGGTGGTCAGCTGGCTGAACCCATTGAACACGACTTCACGGCAACAGCTGATCAGCGCCGCCCGAACCGGGGACGCACAGAGCTTGAATATTCGATTGGGCTAACTGAATAACAATGCGCGCATTGAACTGCGCAGGGCTTCTCCAAGGATAGAGAAGCCAACTTGTAGCGATTCTCGTAATCCGACGGACGGGATCAGTGAAGGACGCGAGAACCCTCATCTTTCTCAAATTCGCCTTCAACCAGGCGTCCTGCCATCTGAACGCCGACGCTCAACATCGCCTTGGCGACTTCCACGTACTGACCTTGCAGGAACGCTTTGGCATCCTCGGAGAAATCCAAAGTAACCAGAGAACCCTCGTCCTCGGCCCTGCGCAGCTCGATACGGCCGTCTGGTAACTCGACAATTTCTAGAAAGGACGTTGGCATAAAGGTGTGTTCTCCACGAAAGGCGGGGATTATATAGGCATCGGTCAGGCTTCGCTCGGCAACTTGACCAGATGTCACGCAAAGAAATATCTTTTTGCACTCATCCCTGAGCGGACACCCCGTCGGGGCATCCGTCCTGCCATTTAATCTTTCAGCACTCGTTTAATCCTTCGCGAAACCGGATCGCCAGCCCCTTGAGGTTTTGACGCCAGCTTTCCAGCTCTTCCCGGCTCAACTCTGCAGGCGCCTCTTCTTCATCCAGGTTAACGGCCAGGATCAGCGGCTGAGTTACATCGCCTTTAGGTTTGTGCGGGGCGCGGGGAGGTTGAAACAGCGCCGCATGGGCCGCCAACAGCCTGGCCAGCCAGGTTTCAGGGTTTTGCGCGAGTTCGACCATCTCAGCCATTTCAGGAATGGCAATGGCTTCGAGGATTTCGCGAGTCAGCAACAACTCAGCCCGAGGCGCATTGGCCTGAGGCAAGCGATAGAACCCGGCGATTTCATGGCACAGCCCCAGCAGGGCACCGTACAGGTGAAACAACGCCGATTCGCGACCCGCCTGGATCAGCGCCAGAGAGTTCATTGCCCGCCCCTCTTCGGCTCTGGCGAGCGCTTCCAGCGACAGGCCGGCGAAATAAATCTTCTGATTGGTACGGGTATAGAGTTCGTGGGCCATGACGGCAGCCTCCACAACGAAATAATTGCTTCACGCAGGTCAGACAGTGTCGTGGATCACCTCGGCCTCCCGCAAGCACAAAACAAAAAGGCCGCATGAAAACCCGAGAGTTGTCATGCGGCCTTTTGTCTGTGGCGAGGGAGCTTGCTCCCGCTGGCCGACGGAGTCGGCCCACTATCCTTTTAAGCCTTTGCAGCTGGACGCTTGTCTTCAACCTTCCACTTGCCGCCGTCGTAGTACGCCTTCCAGCCAGTCGGCTTTCCGTCGACTTCAGTCTGCACATACTGCTCTTTGGTCTTGCGGCTATAACGAATCACCGCAGGGAGACCGTCGGGATCTTTCTTCGGCGCTTCGCAAAGGAAGTGGTACTTCGGATCGATCTCATCCTTGTGCGGCACAATCTCCATGACCAGCGGAGCGCGAGTCTCGCGGTTTTTCGGGAATTGGCTGGCCGCCAGGAACAGACCGGAAGCACCGTCGCGCAGGATGTAAGTGTCGTTGACCTTTTCGCATTTCAGCTCAGGCATCTTCACCGGGTCCATTTTTGGCGGCGCTGCGTCACCGCTCTTCAACAGCTTGCGGGTGTTCTTGCACGTCGCGTTGGTGCACCCAAAGAACTTGCCGAAACGGCCCGTCTTGAGCTGCATCTCGCTGCCACACTTGTCGCACTCCAGGCTCGGACCTTCATAGCCTTTGATGCGATAGGTGCCCTCTTCGATTTCGTAGCCGTCGCAATCCGGGTTGTTACCGCAGATGTGCAGCTTGCGCTTCTCGTCGAGCAGGTAAGCGTCCATCGCGGTGCTGCAGATCGGGCAGCGGTGTTTGCCACGCAGCACCAACGACTCGGATTCACCTTCGTCGTCTGCGGCGATTTCATCACCCGGAACCAGATTGACGGTAGCCTTGCAGCGCTCTTTCGGCGGCAGGCTGTAGCCCGAGCAGCCGAGGAACACGCCCGTCGAGGCAGTACGAATCTGCATCGGACGGCCACAGGTCAGGCACGGAATGTCGGTCATGACCGGCTGGTTGGCGCGCATGCCGTTTTCAGCACTTTCGGCTACTTCGAGCTTCTTCTTGAAGTCACCGTAGAACTCGTCCAGCACGTTTTTCCAGTCGCGCTCGCCCTGGGCCACGTCATCTAGGTTCTCTTCCATGCCGGCGGTGAAGCCGTAGTCCATGAGATTGGAGAAACTCTCGGACAGACGCTCGGTGACGATGTCGCCCATCTTTTCCGAATAGAAACGACGGTTGTGCAGCGCGACATAGCCGCGGTCCTGAATGGTCGAAATGATCGCTGCGTAGGTCGAAGGACGACCGATACCGCGTTTTTCCATTTCTTTAACCAGGCTCGCTTCCGAATAGCGCGCAGGCGGCTTGGTGAAGTGCTGGGTCGGATCAAGCTTGATCAGCTTCATCGCGTCGCCCTGGGCCATGTCCGGCAGCACGTCGTCATCGCCCGGCTTGGCAATTTGCGGCATGACGCGGGTGTAACCGTCGAACTTGAGGATGCGGCCCTTGGCACGCAGCTCAAAATCACCAGCACCGACGGTGACCGTGGTCGACAGGTATTGCGCCGGCAGCATCTGACAAGCTAGGAACTGGCGCCAGATCAACTCGTAGAGCCGCTCAGCATCACGCTCCATGCCCGACAGCTTGCTTGGCTCGGTGTTGGCATCGGAAGGACGAATCGCTTCGTGAGCCTCTTGTGCACCTTCCTTGCTGCTGTAGACGTTCGGGGTCTCCGGCAGGTACTTCTTGCCGAATTCGCCTTCAATATAAGTGCGCGCCATCGTCACGGCATCGGCCGAGAGGTTGGTGGAGTCAGTACGCATGTAAGTGATGTAGCCGGCTTCGTACAGACGCTGGGCCATCATCATGGTTTTCTTCACGCCGAAGCCCAGGCGGTTGCTCGCGGCCTGTTGCAACGTGGACGTGATGAACGGGGCCGACGGCTTGCTGCTGGTCGGCTTGTCTTCACGCTTGACGATGCTGTAGCTGGAAGCCTTGAGCTTCTCCAGCGCGGCCATGGCCTGGGTTTCGTTGAGCGGCTTGAAGGCTTCGCCTTTCTCGCGGGCCACGTCGAAGCGCACGGTGGCGCCCTTGGCGGTGCCGAGGTCGGCGTGGACTTCCCAGTATTCTTCCGGGTTGAACGCGCGGATTTCACGCTCGCGCTCAACAACCAGCTTTACCGCCACCGACTGCACACGACCGGCGGACAGACCGCGGGCGATCTTGGCCCACAGCAGCGGCGAAACCATGTAACCCACCACGCGGTCGAGGAAACGACGCGCCTGCTGGGCGTTTACACGGTCGATGTCCAGCTCGCCCGGCTTGGAGAAGGCTTCCTGAATCGCCTTCTTGGTGATTTCGTTGAACACCACGCGCTTGTAGCGGCTGTCGTCACCACCGATGGCTTCGCGCAGGTGCCAGGCAATGGCTTCCCCCTCGCGATCCAAGTCGGTTGCGAGATAGATGGTGTCAGCATCTTTGGCGAGCCGGCGCAGCTCTTCGATGACTTTTTCCTTGCCCGGGAGGATCTCGTACTTGGCTTTCCAGCCATGATCGGGATCGACACCCATGCGCGAGACCAACTGCTTGCGCGCTTTCTCTTTCGGCGTGAGCACCGGACCTTCACCCGCGGCGGCCTTGCCGCGCTTGGCGGCTGGCTCTTTGCTGGCGCTAGCCGAACCGCTGGTGGGCAGGTCTCGGATATGGCCGATACTCGACTTCACCACGTATTGGTTACCCAGATACTTGTTGATGGTCTTGGCCTTAGCCGGGGATTCCACAATGACCAGCGATTTGCCCATGGATCAGAAAATTCCTGAATTCTAGAAGTGAAAGGCGGTTGGCGCCTGACGCGGCACCGCTATATATAGTGGCTACAAGGTGAGGTCAAGCGCAGGGTTCTGCACGCACTCCCCTTATGGCTGTGGAAAAACGCTCGGTTCGGCTTGCACCAAAGCAAAGCGTGGCACCTGTTCGCCGTCAACCTCGACCGACTCCAGGAACATGCTCAAGGGACGCACCCAAAAGCCGTAATCGCCATACAGGGCTTGGTAGAAGACCACTTCCTCTTCGGTTTCCGAATGCCGCGCAACAGCGAATACGCGGTACTGCGGACCTTTGTAATGTTCGTAGAGCCCAGGTTGTATCGGCATGCTTTGGCCCTCACTCAAATCTTTTCAAAATAAAAACAAAATAAATTCAGAAAAACAAAAACCGGGGCACTTGGCCCCGGCTTCCGTCAACGGAACGCTTAAACGCGTTCGAAGACGGTGGAGATGCCTTGGCCGAGACCAATGCACATGGTAGCCACCCCGAAGGTGCCGCCATTTTGCTTCATCACGTTCAACAGCGTGCCGGAGATACGTGCACCGGAGCAACCGAACGGGTGACCCAGGGCGATCGCGCCGCCGTGCAGGTTAACCTTCTCGTTCATCTTGTCGAGCACTTTCAGATCTTTCAGCACTGGCAAGGCCTGTGCGGCGAAAGCTTCGTTGAGCTCAAAGAAGTCGATATCGTTAATACCAAGGCCCGCGCGCTTCAGTGCTTTTTGTGTAGCCGGTACTGGACCATAGCCCATGATTGCCGGATCCACACCTGCCACTGCCATCGAACGAATCACGGCCATAGGCTGGATGCCCAGGTCCTGTGCACGCTGCGCCGACATCACGATCATGCACGAAGCACCGTCGGTGATCTGCGACGAGGTACCGGCTGTCACGGTGCCGCCCTTCGGGTTAAACGCTGGCTTAAGAGCCGCCAGGCTTTCCAGGGTGGTTTCCGGACGAATGGTCTCGTCGTAGTCGAACAGTTTCAGGAAACCGTTCTCATCGTAGCCCTGCATCGGGATGATTTCGTCTTTGAACTTGCCCTCCAGCGTCGCTTTATGAGCGAGCTGGTGGGARCGCACGCCGAAAGCGTCCTGTTGTTCGCGAGTAATGCCGTGCATTTTGCCCAGCATTTCAGCGGTCAGGCCCATCATGCCCGAGGCTTTCGCCGCGTACAGGGACATGTGCGGGTTCGGATCGACACCGTGCATCATGCTCACGTGGCCCATGTGCTCGACGCCGCCGACGACGAACACGTCACCGTTGCCGGTCATGATCGCTTGCGCGGCAGTGTGCAGTGCGCTCATCGACGAGCCACACAGACGGCTGACGGTCTGACCGGCTGCCGTGTGCGGGATCTGAGTCATCAGGGACGCCATGCGGGCGATGTTCCAGCCCTGCTCCAGGGTCTGGTTTACACAGCCCCAGATCACGTCTTCGACTTCGTTCGGGTCGACCTTGACGTTGCGTTCCAGCAATTTGCTGATCAGATGCGCCGACATGTCTTCGGCGCGGGTGTTGCGGTGCATGCCGCCCTTGGAGCGGCCCATCGGAGTACGACCGAAGTCGACAATCACGACGTCTCTAGGATTCAAGCTCATAAGTTCACTCTCACTCTAGTTGGGGGCGCTTAACCGAAGAAGCTCTGGCCGTTTTTGGCCATTTCGCGCAGCTTCGCGGTCGGGTGGTACAGCGCGCCCAAATCAGCGTACTGGTCAGCCAGGGCAACGAACTCGGCAACACCGATCGAATCGATGTAGCGCAGCGCACCGCCACGGAATGGAGGGAAACCAATACCGTAGACCAGACCCATGTCGGCTTCGGCAGCGGTTTCAACAATGCCGTCTTCCAGGCAACGCACGGTTTCCAGGCACAGCGGGATCATCATCCAGTTGATGATGTCTTCGTCGGTGACTTCGCGCTGCTCGTAAACGATCGGCTTGAGCACTTCCAGTACCGAAGGATCGGCGACTTTCTTCTGCTTGCCGCGCTTGTCGGTCTCGTAGGCGTAGAAGCCCTTGCCATTCTTCTGGCCCAGGCGCTTGGCTTCGTAGAGCACGTCGACAGCCGAACGGCGGTCGTCTTTCATGCGGTCCGGGAAGCCTTCAGCCATGACATCACGACCGTGGTGACCGGTGTCGATGCCGACCACGTCCATCAGGTACGCCGGGCCCATTGGCCAACCGAATTTTTCCATGATCTTGTCGATACGGACGAAGTCCACACCGGCGCTGACCAGCTTGGCAAAACCGCCGAAGTACGGGAACAGTACGCGGTTGACCAGGAAGCCTGGGCAGTCGTTGACGACGATCGGGTTTTTGCCCATTTTCTTGGCGTAGGCAACGGTGGTGGCAACGGCCACTTCACTGGACTTCTCGCCACGAATCACTTCAACCAGCGGCATCATGTGCACCGGGTTGAAGAAGTGCATGCCGACGAAGTTTTCCGGACGCTTGAGGGCTTTGGCCAGCAAGGTAATGGAAATGGTCGAAGTGTTGGACGCGAGGATGGTGTCCTCTTTGACCTTGTCTTCCACTTCGGCCAGAACGGCTTGCTTGACCTTCGGGTTTTCGACGACTGCTTCAACCACCAGATCCACGTGACCGAAATCACCGTAGGACAGGGTCGGACGAATGCCGTTGAGCACTTCAGCCATTTTCGCAGCGGTCATGCGACCTTTATCAACACGACCGACCAGCAGCTTGGCGGCTTCAGCCAGGCCTTGCTCGATGCCGTGCTCGTTGATGTCCTTCATCAGGATCGGCGTACCTTTGGAAGCCGACTGATAAGCGATACCTCCACCCATGATGCCGGCGCCCAATACGGCAGCCTGCTTCACGTCTTTAGCGATTTCATCGTAAGCCTTGGCCTTTCTCTTCAGTTCCTGATCGTTCAGGAACAGACCGATCAAGCTCTGCGCGGCAGAGGTCTTGGCCAGTTTGACGAAACCAGCTGCTTCGACTTCCAGCGCTTTGTCGCGACCGAAGTTCGCGGCTTTCTGGATAGTCTTGATCGCTTCAACCGGCGCCGGGTAGTTCGGGCCAGCTTGACCGGCCACGAAACCTTTGGCGGTTTCGAAGGCCATCATTTGTTCGATGGCGTTCAACTTCAGCTTTTCCAGCTTCGGTTGACGCTTGGCCTTGTAGTCAAACTCGCCGGAGATGGCGCGCTTGATCAGTTCCAGGGCCGCTTCTTGCAGTTTCTCAGGAGCAACCACTGCATCGACTGCGCCGACTTTCAGGGCGTCTTCAGGGCGGTTTTCCTTGCCGGCGGCAATCCACTCGATGGCGTTGTCGGCACCGATGATACGCGGCAGACGCACGGTACCGCCAAAGCCTGGGTAGATGCCCAGCTTGACTTCCGGCAGACCAATCTTGGCATTGGTGGACATGACGCGGTAATCCGCCGCCAGGCACATTTCCAGACCGCCACCCAGGGCGATGCCGTTGATCGCTGCGACAGTCGGGACGTTAAGGTCTTCGAAATCGCTGAAAATCTTGTTGGCTTCCAGATTGCCAGCAACGAGCTCGGCATCAGGCAGCTTGAAGTTTTCGACAAATTCGGTGATGTCGGCGCCGACGATGAATACGTCCTTGCCGCTGCTGACGATCACGCCCTTGATCGAAGCATCTGCCTTGATGGTGTCTACAGCCTGACGCAGTTCGTTCAGGGTTAGACGGTTGAACTTGTTGACGGACTCACCCTTGAGGTCGAATTTCAATTCGACGGTGCCACTTTCAAGAGCCTTAACCGTGATGGCTTTACCTTCGTAAATCATCAACTGATCTCCACGATATGGAAGCTGAACAGTACACGTCGGACGCAGGCGAATGGCTCGGCAGGACGTTAAACGTCAATGCTACGCCAATCCACCCGGCACACCCGCCAACGCGATAGTCGGGATTCTGTAGGAGCGGTCTGTAATACAAACGCTCAATTCATACGCCCGTTTGATTTGGGTACGCCACCTTCACGGAATTTCCGACAATTGTCAATCGCCCAAAACACGGGTTGAAACGCGACTTTGCGGTCACTTCCGTACTGCGAAGATCTACAACACACAAATGGATCCGAGATCATTCATAGAATCAATAGTTAGAAAATTCGCCCTAATTCGCTGCAGCCCGCGTTTAACAAGCTACGCTGGCACGAACCCGAGGAAAAAATGTGAACGTTTTGGGCGAACGCCGAACGTAAGAACAGCCCTACAGCGAATTACCGGCCTGCCTGGCCAACCCCAGCCCGATGATGATGTCGGGCTTTTTATTGTCTGTCTGCGCCATTTCGTGCCATTGCAGCGCGAAATATCCTCGGCTTACGCCAGTGCTTTCAGCACTGAGTCAATGTCTTGCAGCACCGTAGCCTCGCCCTTCTCGCCCCAATACAGGGTGATCATCTGCTTGTCCGCCTCGACCTTGTAGACGTTGGCTGGCAACTTTTCGAAATGATTGAGCAGCGCTCGATCCTCGCAAACTTCCTGCCACTGATTCACCCATACACCTGGCGACTTTTGCCAGTAACTCCAGCACGCAGGCTGATTGCCACGGCGCGGCCGATGGTACTGAGCGCAAGGACTCGGCGGCTCCTGACTCAGCCAATGCGGCCACTCTTGAGGCGCCAATTGCATGGCCAGGCCAATACGTCGCGCCTCCATGCGCAGAGCCATGCGCCCGCTCTGACCACGAGACGGCCGCAACCATGCCAGCGGACTCAACACCACCAACAGGATTGACACCACTATCCAGACCGTCATATCTGTACTCCCGATTCTTGATGGGCGCCTTGGGTCACTTTGAAACCATTGCGCTTGAAACCAGCCATACTTACCAATATTGCAATCCTCAGGAGGAGCACCTCATGCCCTACAACCATATTCTGGTCGCTGTAGATCTAACCGAAGAGTGCGACCCTGTAATCCACCGCGCTCGCGAGTTGTCGGTGAGCAATGGGGCGAAGCTGTCCCTGGTGCACATTGTCGAGCCAATGGCCATGGCCTTTGGCGGCGACGTCCCCATGGACCTGTCACAACTGCAACAACAGCAGTTCGATCAGGCCAAGGAGCGCCTTGAGCGGTTGATCGTGAAATATCCGGAACTCTCCAAGGAATACAGCCACCTGACCTACGGGCAGCCGCGCCAGGAGATTCACCACCTGGCCAAGGAACAGACCTGCGACCTGATCGTGGTGGGCAGCCATGGTCGACACGGCCTGGCATTGCTGCTGGGCTCGACCGCCAATGACGTACTTCACGGCGCGCCTTGCGATGTGCTCGCGGTGCATCTCATAAAACGCTGACAACACATAACCTGTAGGAGCCGAGCTTGCTCGCGATGGCGGYCTGTCAGTCCCATTGATACTGACTGACAGGCCGCCATCGCGAGCAAGCTCGGCTCCTACAGGAGATCTACGGCAGCCAGTAGATCGCATTCCATACGAAAAGCCCGGCGTTCATCACTGAACGCCGGGCTTTTTTACAGCAGGATCAATCAGGCATCCAGCTCGGCCCAGCGCTCGACCATCACGTCGTGTTCAGCCTGCAACTGCTCTAACTGAGCAATCACGGCAGCCGTCTCGGCAGCCGGACGCTGATAGAATCCGGCGTCAGCCATTTGCGCTTCAACCGCAGCAATCTGCTGCTCCATGGCTTCGATCTGGCCCGGCAACATTTCCAGCTCACGCTGCAACTTGTAGCTGAGCTTTTTCTTTGCCACTGGCGCTTCAACTGCCGTAGCCACTGGAGCCGCTTCTGCGGTCACCACTGCGGATGTCAGGTCCGCTTTGCCAGACTTGCTCTCGGTCACGCCCAGCAGGCGCGGCGAGCCGCCCTGACGCAGCCAATCCTGATAACCACCGACGTATTCACGGACCTTGCCTTCACCTTCGAAGACCAGGGTACTGGTGACCACGTTGTCGAGGAATGCCCGGTCGTGACTGACCATCAGCACGGTGCCGTTGAAGGTCAGCAAGACCTCTTCCAGCAGCTCGAGGGTTTCAACGTCGAGGTCGTTGGTCGGTTCGTCGAGGACCAGCAGGTTCGCTGGCTTGCTGAACAGTTTGGCCAGCAACAGACGGGCACGCTCACCACCGGACAGCGCCTTGACCGGCGTGCGGGCACGCTGCGGGCTGAACAGGAAGTCGCCGAGGTAGCTCAGCACGTGACGGCTCTGACCATCGATATCGATGAAGTCGCGACCTTCGGCAACGTTGTCGATCACGGTCTTTTCCAGGTCCAGCTGATGGCGCAACTGGTCGAAGTAAGCCACGTCGATGCGTGTCCCCTCTTCCACTGTGCCGCTGGTTGGCTGCAGACCGCTGAGCATCAGCTTCAGCAGCGTGGTCTTGCCGGTACCGTTGGCGCCGAGCAGACCGATACGGTCGCCGCGCGTCAGGACCATGGAGAAATCCTTGATCAGGAACGGGCCACCCGGGTGAGCGAAGCTCACGTTCTCGAGAACCATTACCTGTTTGCCGGACTTGTCAGCGGTGTCCAGCTGAATGTTGGCCTTGCCGGTGCGCTCACGACGTTCGCTACGCTCGACGCGCAACGCTTTCAACGCGCGGACGCGGCCTTCGTTACGGGTGCGACGCGCCTTGATGCCCTGGCGGATCCAGACTTCTTCCTGGGCCAGCTTTTTGTCGAACAGCGCATTGGCGGTTTCTTCAGCCGCCAGCGACGCTTCTTTGTGCACGAGGAAACTGGCGTAGTCGCCGTTCCAGTCGATCAAGCCGCCGCGATCCAGCTCCAGGATGCGGGTCGCAAGGTTCTGCAGGAATGAACGGTCGTGCGTGATGAACAGCACGGCGCCCTGGAAATCCTTCAGCGCTTCTTCGAGCCAGGCGATTGCACCGATGTCCAGGTGGTTGGTCGGTTCGTCGAGCAGCAGCAGGTCCGGTTCGGAAACCAGCGCCTGAGCCAGCAGGACGCGACGACGCCAGCCGCCGGACAATTCGGCGAGGGTCTTGTCAGCAGGCAACTGCAAACGGCTCAAGGTGCTGTCGACCAGTTGCTGCAAACGCCAGCCATCGCGGGCTTCGAGGTCGTGCTGGACGTGCATCAGCTTGTCCAGGTCAGCGTCGGTGACGATGTTCTGGCTCAGGTGGTGATATTGCGCGAGCAACTCGCCCACACCGTCCAGGCCTTCGGCAACCACGTCGAACACGGTCCGCTCGTCGGCTACCGGCAATTCTTGCGGCAATTCGCCAATTTTGAGGCCGGGTGCGCGCCAAACGGAGCCTTCATCGGGCTTCTGGTCGCCCTTGACGAGCTTCATCATGCTGGACTTGCCAGTGCCATTGCGGCCGATGATGCACACCCGCTCACCACGGGCGATCTGCCAGGACACCTTGTCCAACAACGGCATAGCGCCGAAAGCAAGGGACACATCGCTGAATTTGAGCAGGGTCATGAGCTTCTCCAAAAACCGGGCGCGCATTCTACCTGACTTGAGGCTTCAGAAGGCCGGCAATTTCACTCTCGAAGCACTCCGCATAACAAATGTTGCGAACTTATGCCGGCGGGCCTGCAAAGCTTTCGCCCGTTGCTGGCAAACGGCTAAGCTACAGATTATTCAGTGCGGGCATAGCCCGCACTTGTCATGATTTCTCTGCCCGGATGTCTCATGCGCAGTCGCCTTTTCAGTCTTTTATCTTGTCTGCTTCTTACTGCCACTGCCGTGCAATCAGCCCAGGCGGTGGACCTGTCCACCCAGCGCCAGTATTACGATGAAGCCAAGCGTGCCTTGGCCAAGGGCGATTCCGGTCCTTATTTTCGTTACAGCCAGGCCCTCAGTGATTACCCGCTGGAACCGTATCTGGCCTATGACGAGTTGACTGCTCGCCTGAAAACCGCCAGCAATGCCGAAATCGAGAAGTTCCTCGCCGAACACGGTGACCTGCCGCAAGCCAACTGGATGAAATTGCGTTGGCTGCGCTGGCTGGCAGAGCGTGGCGACTGGGCGACCTTCGTCAAGTATTACGACCCCAAGCTCAACTTCACGGAGCTGGACTGCCTGAATGCGCAGTACCAGATCACCCACAATCAGAAGGCCGAGGGTTATGCCAACGCCAACAAACTGTGGCTGACCGGCAAATCCCAACCGGAAGCTTGCGACGCGCTGTTCGGACTGTGGGGCGCCGAAGGTCAACTGACCGAGCAAAAACGCTGGGAACGCACCAAACTCGCCGCCCAGGCGCGCAATTACCCACTGGCCAACAGCCTCGTTAACGGCCTCACCACCCTCGCCCCGCGCGGTCGGCTGCTGATTGATGTGGCGCAAAAACCCGAACTGCTCAACCAGCCTTCGCGCTTCACCCCGGCTGACGAACCGATGTCCGACGTAGTCAGCCTCGGCCTGCGCCGCCTGGCCAAAGAAGACCCGGACAAGGCCATGGCCCTGCTCGACGGTTATGCCAGCAGCATGCACTTCTCCCGCGATGAAAAAGTGGCGATCGCCCGGGAAATCGGACTGACCCTCGCTCGACGCTTCGATAGTCGTGCGCTGGACGTGATGACCAAATACGACCCGGAACTGCGCGACAACACGGTGTCTGAATGGCGTCTGCGGCTGTTGTTGCGCCTGGGCCGTTGGGACGATGCCAATCAGTTGACCCGGCGCGTGCCGCAGGACCTGGCGACCACCAATCGCTGGCGCTACTGGCAGGCCCGCAGCCTTGAACTGGCCCAGCCACAGAGCACGGAAGTGCAAACACTTTATAAAAACCTCGCTCGCGAGCGTGACTTCTATGGTTTCCTCGCGGCAGATCGTTCGCAGTCTCCGTATTCGCTGAACAATAAACCGCTGGTGTTGAGCCAGGCGCTGATCAACAAAGTGCGCAACACGCCGGGCGTTCGTCGTGCCTTGGAATTCCACGYGCGCGGGCAGATCGTCGATGGTCGCCGCGAGTGGTATCACGTCAGCCGACACTTCAGCCGTGACGAAATGGTCGCCCAGGCAAAACTGGCCTATGACCTGAAATGGTATTTTCCGGCGATCCGCACCATCAGCCAGGCACAGTACTGGGACGATCTGGACATCCGCTTCCCGATGGCCTACCGCGAACCGTTGGTCCGGGAAGCCAAAATCCGCGGCCTGCATCCAAGCTGGGTGTTCGCCATCACTCGCCAGGAAAGCGCCTTTATGGCTGACGCCCGCTCCGGCGTCGGCGCCAGCGGCCTGATGCAACTGATGCCCGCCACCGCCAAGGAAACCGCACGCAAGTTCAGCATCCCGCTGGCCTCACCGCAGCAAGTGCTGGACCCGGACAAAAACATCCAGCTGGGTGCCGCGTACCTGAGCCAGGTCCACGCCCAGTTCAACGGCAACCGCGTCCTCGCCTCCGCTGCCTACAACGCGGGCCCGGGCCGCGTGCGCCAGTGGCTGCGCGGCGCAGACCACCTGAGCTTCGACGTCTGGGTGGAAAGCATCCCGTTCGACGAAACTCGTCAGTATGTGCAGAACGTGCTGTCGTATTCGGTGATTTACGGCCAGAAGCTCAACTCGCCACAACCGCTGGTGGATTGGCATGAGCGGTATTTTGACGATCAATGATCCGGGATTGAACCACTAACAAAAACGCCCGCATTGAGAAATGCGGGCGTTTTTTTTGGGGAGCACAACCCGCTAAGTCGATCTGAGCCGCGCAACAGTTTGATCACCAAACTCGGTCAGGCGATATCTCTGAATCGGACTACGAGGTGAATCAGGGTCAGTCATTTCAATCAAACCGACAGACAATGCAGGCTTGAGATAGTTAGCCCTAAAAGTCGCCTTGTGAGYCAACCCGACAATTGTCATCAATTCGCTAACCTTAAGTGGAGCACTGCCTCGCAGAGCAATGAGCAGCTTCGCTACTTGGTCGGTTACTTGGTCGGTTACTTGGTCGCTTGCCGGTTCGCTTCGGGCCGCTTCCTTCAGCGCAAGGCTTAATGCTTGCAGCATGAACTCGACAAAAGGCGTCGACTGAGCCAACTGATCAGATGCTGACAATGCGGCGTAATAGGCGTCCTGCTGTTCTCGAACCACCGCTTCGACCGGAAGATAAGCCAACACGGGCCGCCATTGACTGAGTATCAAGGTTTGCCAGATTCGCCCCATACGCCCATTGCCATCGGCGAAGGGATGGATGAACTCGAATTCGTAGTGGAAAACGCAGCTAATGATCAGCGGGTGCCAATCGGAAAAACCCACCCATGCGAGCAAGTCATCAATCAAATGCGCAACGCGACTCTGTGGAGGTGCCATGTGAACCAATTTGTCCCCACGGTAGATGCCTACCCCGGCTCGACGAAACTGTCCGCAGTCGTCAATCAAGCCCTCCATCAGCAACGCATGAGCACGAAGCAAATCGCTTCGGTTGCTCGGCTGCCAATCCGGCATGGATTCGTAAGCCGCAAAAGCATTACGCACTTCCTGAATTTCTCGCGGCAACCCCAGCACTCGCTGCCCCGCCAGAACAGCAGTCACTTGCTCGATACTGAGGGTATTGTTCTCAATGGCCAAGGACGCCTGAATTGTACGAATCCGGTTGCCGCGACGTAACTGAGGGGTCTGCAGCCGTTCATCCACAGCCGTAAGCCGACCGATTTGCTCACTGATCTCGGCGACCAGGGCCAATATTCTCGTGGTCAGGGTCAACGGTGGCTGATATCGACTCATTTCCTCATCCATGCTCGCAACTGAGGCCGACATAATGCCCGAACACGGCCGCGTTCAGCAGCTCTCATTCACGCAGCTTCATGCCCATCACTAAACTGCAACGCCGCCAACCTTGCATACAGTGCATTACTCGCAATCAACGCCTGATGCGTCCCCACTGCCACCAATTTCCCCTGATCCATCACCGCGATCCGGTCCGCGTTTTTCACAGTGGCCAATCGGTGGGCGATGACCAGTGTGGTGCGGTTTTTCATCAGGCTTGGCAGGGCCTGCTGGATCAAGTGTTCGCTCTGGGCATCGAGGGCGCTAGTAGCTTCGTCGAGCAACAGAATTGGCGCGTCCACCAACAACGCCCGGGCGATGGCCAGGCGCTGGCGCTGACCACCAGACAGACCGAGGCCACCGTCGCCCAGATGTGTCTGGTAACCGTTGGGCATTTGTTCGATGAAGTCGTGGGCGTAGGCGATTTTTGCCGCCTCCTGAACTTGGGCCAAGGTGGCACTCGGGTTGCCGTAGCGGATGTTCTCTTCGATGCTGCCGAAGAACAGCGCCGGGTTTTGCGAGACCAATGCGAAGCAGCGGCGCAGATCGAGCGGATCAAGGTGAGTCAGCGGCACGCCATCGAGCAGAATCTGTCCGGCGGCGGGGTCGTAAAAGCGCAGGAGCAAGTCATACACCGTGGATTTGCCGGCTCCGGACGGGCCGACCAAGGCGAGGGTTTCACCCGCATTAATGGTCAGATTCAAGCCATCGACGGCGTAACTTTCCGGCCGTGAGGGGTAGGAAAAACGTACGTCTTGCAGAACCAGATCGCCCCTCACCCGCTCTGGCAAGGTCACCAGACCGATGGTCGGCGGCTGGATGATGTTTTCCGAGCGCAGCAATTCGGCAATCCGCTCGGCCGCGCCCGCTGCTCGCTGCAACTCCCYGATCACTTCGCTCAAGGTGCCGAAGGCGCTGCCGACGATAAGGCTGTAGAAGACAAACGCCGCCAGTTCACCCGCCGAGATCCGCCCGGCAATCACATCCATGCCACCGACCCACAGCATGACGCCCACCGCACCCAGCACCAGCACGATGACCAGCGTGATCAGCCAGGCGCGCTGGAAGATGCGTTTACGCGCGGTGTTGAACGCGTCTTCCACCGTCACGGCAAAACGCTGCTCGTCCTGAACCTGATGGTTGTAGGCCTGCACGGTTTTGATCTGGCTGAGGGTTTCGGAGACGTAGCTGCCGATATCAGCGATCCGGTCCTGACTCAGGCGCGACAGGTTACGCACCCGGCGGCCGAAAATCAGGATCGGAGCGATGACCAAGGGCAAGGCGACGACCACGATGCTGGTGAGTTTGGGGTTGGTGATAAACAGCAGCACAATCCCGCCGATGACCATCAACAAATTGCGCAAAAACAGCGACAACGAAGAGCCGATTACCGATTGCAGCAACGTTGTATCGGCGGTCAGCCGCGACTGGATCTCGGAGCTGCGATTGTTTTCGTAGAAGCCCGGATGTAGATAAACCAGGTGGTTGAACACTTGTCGGCGGATGTCTGCGACCACGCGCTCGCCGATCCACGACACCAGATAAAAACGCGCGAAGGTGCCGATCGCCAGCCCCACCACCAGCAACATGAACAAGCCGATGGACTGATTGAGCAAGTGCGGCGACTGGGTCATGAACCCTTGGTCTACCAGCAGGCGAATGCCCTGCCCCATCGACAAGGTAATGCCGGCGGTGACAATCAACGCGAGCAAGGCGCCAAAGGCTGGCCAGCGATAGGGTGCAAGAAAGCGCAGGGTCAGGCGGATCGCGCGGCGGTGACGGGCAGAAAGCATCGCAGTTATCCAGGTACGTCAATGAAGGGGCCAGCCTACACTGTCAGACGCAGAACCCTGTAAATCACAATGAGTCAGGTTAATTATGACCGCGATGACTAGTCTCTAGACGCTATTGGTCTAAAGTCCGGGTGGCAAGGTTTTTAAATTTCTGGTGGACTGACGTAACCGTTTGGGAAGATCGCAGGGAGTTGTCATAGCCCGGTCACCTGACGGTTGTAAAGTAGGCACACAACCTGATGAGGAGACAGGCCATGTCCTTGCAAAACAGCAGCGAAGACAAGATTCAAGTGATCCGCACACAGCCAAACCAGTCTCTGGGTTGCTCGATTATCGATGCCAATGGGCGTGAAGTACCGATCACTGAAGAAATGATCCAGTGCGCTTGCCGCGAGCTGGAACAGCGATTGGTCCAGCCTGCCGAACAAGAGTGATATAGCCACCGTCTTCTTGACCCGGCCCTGGTGGGCCGGGTTTTTTATGGGTGCCTATCTGGAAATTGCGGTGCGGCCATCGCGAACAGGCTCACTCCCACATTGGATCTGTGTCAGCCACAAACCCTGTGGGAGCGAGCCTGCTCGCGATAGGGCCGACTTGGTTTCTATACAGCCGAAGCCCCCAACGCCACCACAATCCTCTGCAACTCAGCCGACTCCCCCTCAATCCGCACCTGCAACCCATCAATCTCCCGTCGCTGCGGATAATGCTTGCGCAGCGCATCAAACGCCGCACGCTGCTCGCTCACGCTACCTACCAGGCTGCGCCGAAAATCCGCATCGTCACGGCGCGGGTCGTACACGCCGCGGCACAGCATGGCCAATGCCCACGCCGGATCAGTCTGCGCATGCAGGGTCACGTGCGACAACCACGGAGCCGGCAATAAATCACTGAGGCTGATGTCGGCCGGGCGCCCGAGAAAATCGCAATACGCCTGATAAATTTGCGCCGTCCCGCGCTGTCTCCCTTCAAGGCTGTATCCGGCAATGTGYGGCGTCGCCAGCACACACAACTCAGCCAGCGCCACGTCGACCTCAGGTTCGCCCTCCCACACGTCGAGCACCGCTTGCAGGTCTTCGCGCTCAAGTAGTACTTGACGCAGGGCGGCGTTATCCACCACCGGGCCACGACTGGCATTGATCAGCCACGTTCCGGGCTTGAGCTGGTTCAAGCGTTTTTTATCGAGCAGATGCCAGGTCGACTGCGCGCCGTGCTTCTTTAAAGGAGTGTGCAGACTGATTACGTCGCATTGCTCAATGATCTGTTCAAGACTGACAAAATCACCGCCTTCAGCTGCTTGTCGGGGTGGGTCACACACCAGCACTTTCCAGCCCAGGCCTTGCAGGACCTTGACGAGACGACCACCGACCTGGCCTGCACCGACCACGCCGTATGTGCGTTGAGTCAGGTCAGCGCCTTCGATTTCAGCCAGGGTCAACAGACTGCCGAGCACGTAGTCGACCACACCCCGTGCATTGCAGCCAGGCGCGCTGGACCAAGTGATTGCATTTTTTTGAAAGTAATCCAGGTCCAGGTGATCAGTGCCGATGGTGCATGTGCCGACAAAACGCACGTTGCTACCTTCGAGCAAGGCACGATTGACGTTGGTCACTGAGCGGACCAGCAGCACATCGGCGTGTTCGACGGTAGCGCGGTCGATGGAACGTCCCGGTACCCGGAGGATTTCACCGAAACCTGAGAAGAAGGCATCGAGCAGCGGGATATTTTCGTCGGCAACAATCAGCATGGAAGGCTCCTTTGGGGGATCGGCAGTGTAGGCGGAGTTGACCTTTGTGAGCCAGCAGGCATTGCGCATCCTTGTAGCAACTGGCGCAGCCTGCGTCCGGCTGMGCAGCAGTCGTAAAACCTGAGTTTGCGGTCTTACTGAAGCACCGCATCGCCTGACTTTACGACTGCTGCGCAGCCGGACGCAGGCTGCGCCAGTTGCTACAAGGATGYGCAATGCCTGCTGGCTCACAAAGGTCAACTCCGCCTACACTGCCGATCCCCCAAAGGAGCCTTCCATGCTGATTGTTGCCGACGAAAATATCCCGCTGCTCGATGCCTTCTTCTCAGG